>CAYPAZ010000014.1:0-17705 GCA_964408835.1 uncultured Anaerolineaceae bacterium | reverse complement strand
CTGGCAGGTCATCGATTGGAAGACCGGTCTGCGCGACCGCGACGAATCCACCGATGCCCAGCTCGACCTCGGCCACGTTGCCATCCGCACCATCCGCCGCCTCGAACGCGACTCCGAAGTCACCGCGGTCGCCTGGAACCTTCGCACCGGCCGCCAGCGCCTCCGCCAGCTCACCCGCGATGATGCAGCCGCCACCGTCCGTAAGATGATACGCCTCGCCGAGGCCATGCAGCGCGAGACGGAGTTCGCGGCCAGCCCCGGCCCCCAGTGCGGGTTCTGTGACTTCCGCGCCCGCTGCCCCGATGCCGCCTACATCGACGCCGGCGCGCTCGATTGGCTCGACGAAGCGGACTTCGAACCACCGGACATCGACGCGCCCGAGGAGCCGTGAGGCGCTAGGATGGCCTCCCGGAGGAGGCCGTCCATGTCTGATCACCCGCTCCCTACCGAACAAGAAGTCCGCTCCTACTTCGAATCCTGTAGCAATTGGGGCCGCTGGGGGCCCGATGACAGTGCCGGTACCATCAATCTCGTGACCCCCGGGAAACGCCGCGAAGCCGCCGGCCTCGTCCGCTCGGGGCGCGCCGTCTCCCTCGCCCACGCGCTCAACACCGTTGGCGGCCCCGGCAACTTCAACCCCGCCCACCACTACGTGCAGTGGACGCCGGCTGCCTCCTGGGACTACATCGCCATCCGCTTCCATGGCTACGCCACCACCCACGTCGATGCCCTCTGCCACATCTTCTGGGAAGGCAAGATGTGGAACGGTAAGGACATCGCCGAGGGCATGAGCCCCCTCGGGGCTCGCCACGCCGCTGTCTCTGCCTGGGCCAACGGCCTCACCACCCGGGGCGTCCTCATCGATATCCCCCGCTTCCGCGGCACCGATGCCATCACCCTCGAGACTCCCGTGCGTGGTTGGGAGATCGAAGCCGCCGCCGAAGCCGAAGGCGTCGAACTCCGCCCCGGCGATGCCCTCCTCGTCCACAGCGGCCGCGATGCCTATTACCGCGCCAACAGCGATACCGCCCCCGGAGTCCGCCCCACGCCCGGCCTCCACGCCGATTGCCTCCCGGTCCTTAAGGGGCACGACATCGGCCTCCTGGGCTGGGACCTCCTCGACGCCGACCCTAGTGGCTACCAGGTCTTCGATGCCACCCGCGTGCCGGGAGGCCCCATCCACGTGATCGGCATCGTCTATATGGGTCTCCCATTGCTCGATAATGCCCACCTCGAACCCCTCGCCGCCGCCTGCGTCGAAGAGGGCCGCTGGGAGTTCATGCTCACCATCAACCCCCTCCACGTCCGTGGCGGCACCGGTTCCCCGGTCAACCCTGTGGCGATCTTCTAGAGCTCAGGCAGCCACGGCAACGCGCGAGCGGCCGTTTGCCTTAGCCTCGTAGAGCGCGGCATCCGCAGCCTCATACGTCCGCTCGACTGACTCTTGAGCCGTCGCAGCCACGCGCCATCCCGCGATGCCCGCGCTGATGGTCAGCGCCACCGCACCTCCCGTCGGCAGCCGCACTGGCTCAGCCGCCAGCCGGGCCACCGTCGCCTCACAGCTTGTCGCCGCCTCATCCAGGGAAAGGAACATCAGCGCCGCGAACTCCTCACCGCCGAGTCGTCCCAGCACCGTCCCCGGTGGCAGTACCTCCGCCAGCCGCGCGGCCACCAGCCTGAGCACCAGGTCCCCCGCAGGATGGCCATGCGAATCGTTCACCCGCTTGAAGTGGTCGACATCGAACACCGCCATCGCCAGCGGCCTCAACCCGATGGCTTCCCGGAACCAGGCCCGGTGGTTGAGCAGGCCGGTCAGCCCGTCGTGGTCCGCCAGGTGCAGCGCCTCTTGCCGGGCCTGCTCCAGTTGGTCCGCCTTCGTGGCCAGCTCGCTTAGCAGCGTCTCCCGGTAATGCAGCGCTACCAGGCTCCGGTCCATCTCACGCTTCAGCTCCGCCTGCAGCCGGAGGTTCTCACTCACCGTCAGCCACTGCCGCGCCATCATGGTCGCCGTCGCGGCCAGGGCCCCCGTCACCAGCACCGCGGCGTCCTGCCCGGTCAGCGCATAGCTCACCGCAATCGCCACCAGCGGCACAACCGCCAGGTAGGGCAGCGCCAGCGCTAGCCTGGATTCCCCGGGACTTCTCGCCGAGTCCTCAGCCGCTGGCTCGTTCAACCCGGCCAGGAGCGCCACCACGAACGCCACATAGACGGCCATCCAGAGTGGCTCCAGGAGCCGGTGCGCAAAGTCCGCATCCGGAAAGTGCAGCGTCAAGAGCATGTACGCAGAGTCCCCGAACAGCGAGAGCACCACTGCCATCGCCAGGGCAATCAGCGGCAACCGCGGTCGTGCCCGGGCGAGGTACACGGCCATCACAAGGACGGTCATGACCCCAAGGTCCATCAGCGGATAGCCCATCGCCGTGAACCCCGCCGCCGCCCCCCCTTCCGTGCTTGCCACCACCGGTTTCACGAAGAACTGCCACGAAAGCGCTCCCACCACGATGAGCAGAGTCAGTCCGTCCAGCACCGCGCGGACGTCGCCCCGTCGCTTGAAACCCGAGGCGAACATCGCCAGGGCTGCGATCAGGAACAGGTACCCCGCAAAGTAGAACCCATCCGCAGGCCCCGGGAACGGCAGTTCCGTCCCCGCGAGGGAGTAGTAGCTATAGAAGAGCTCGGCAATCCCCCAGGTCACGATCAGGCCGGCAACCAGGCACCACGCCAGGCGCTGCCGGCCCCGCGTCCTGTAGATCGTGAACGGCGCCACAAGCGCAGCGGCAATCCACGGCAAGTGGTAGATGCTGTTCACCGCCACGGAGTAGAACCCGTCCCACCAGAGCCCGGCCGAGTAAACCACCACGAGGGCAAGCAGCGCCCCTACGAACCAGCGCTCGTAGCCCACGCCCCCTCCAGCTGTGCGTCCCATGGCCGTTGCGACAAACCTCCGGGTACCCATGCTTGCTCTGGGCATCCCCTTTCAGGTTCGGCCGATTCGCGCTCCCTCGATAGCCTTCGGTCTGTTGTTCCCGCTATCCCGCCGCCAGCGATGCCTGCCGCTGCCGGTAGAGGTCCCAGAACACCGGCAGCCACGTCTTCCCCGCGTTCTCCGCTTCCTCCAGGTGGGGGTATCCGCTCAGGATGAAGAAGCTCAGGCCCATGTCCACATACCCAAGGAACTTCCGCGCCACTTCCTCGTATGAGCCGATCACTGTCACCCCAACTCCCCGCCGCACCTGCCCTATCCCTGCCCAGAGGTTCGCTTCCGGCCACAGCCCCTCAATGTCCGTGAACTCCCGCTGCCGGGACTCCCCCGCCGAGTCTGTCGCCCTCAGGCTCGCCTGCGCCTTGGCGAGGTAGTCCGGTGTCACTCCCGAAATCACTTCCTCCCCTGCCGCGATGGCCTCCTCCTCCGTCTCCCGCGCCAGGACGTGCATCCGCACCCCGAACCGAAGCTCGCGCCCATGCGCCGCTGCCTTCCCCCGCATCCTCGCGATTCGCTCCGCCATCTGCGGCATCGTCTCGCCCCATAGCAGGTAGCAATCCAGCTGGTTGGCGAACGTGCCCTCTGCAATCTCGCTCGCGCCGCCTGCGTACAGCGGCGGATAGGGCTCCGTCGCGCACTTCACCATCGGCCGGCAGCCCTCCACACGGTAGAACTCGCCCTCGTAGTCGAACTTCCGCTCGGTCCAGTACCGCTTCATCACTTCGATGAATTCCCCCGTCCGCCGGTACCGCTCGTCGTGGGGAGTGAAGTCTCCGTCCGCCGCCAGCTCAGCCGGGAATCCCCCCGTCACCACGTTCACCAGCAGCCGGCCCCCCGTAAGCAGGTCGAACGTGCTCACCATTTTCGCCGCCACCACGGGCGCCACGAACCCCGGTCGAACGGCCACAAGGAACTTCAGCCGCTCAGTCTGCGGAGTCAGCAGCGCCGCCACCACCCAGGCGTCCTCGCACCCGTCGCCTACCGGAACCAGCACAGTCGTGAACCCTGCATCCTCCGCCGCTCGCCCAACACCCGCCAGGTACTCCATCGTCGCCGGGCGATACGTCGAACTGTCGCCAAAGCGCTCGAGATCCCCCGATGTCGGCAGAAACCACGCGAATTCCGGCTCGTACACTGTCGGCCCCTCGATTTCGTGTCGACCCTTACGCTACGCCTCCCAAGCCCCTCCTGCGAGGGGTGTGCACTCTTGACCCCGCGGTAAAGGAAGACCTAGGCTGGACTCTCATGGATCGCGGCGTCGCGCCCCGCCTTGAGTCCGTGGCCGCGAGTAAGAATGAGCCTCGTCGAACCTGCCCGCAGTACCAACCCAACGTGGCTGAATCGTCGGCGGCTGGCCGTTGCTTCCGCGGAAATCCTGCTCACCTCCACGGTCCTTCTCGTCTACTTCGTGGTCAGGGGCGGCGCCCGCCCCGAGCAGTTCGATGCCTCCGTCACTCGTGGGCTCGCCATCGTCCGCTTCGAGCAGAGCATCGGCCTCTTTCAGGAACGGTGGCTCCAGTCAGTCTTCCTTAACTACGACGGCCTCATGTGGTTCGCGAACCTCGTCTATGCATGGGGCCACTTTCCGGTGCTCGCCATCATCGGCATCTGGCTCGCGCTCAAGGATGTTGGCCGCTTCCGCTTCATGCGTAACGTGATGCTCCTTTCCGCCATCCTCGGCGTCGCCTGCTACTACCTCATCCCCACCGCCCCGCCCCGGCTCCTTGCCGCCCACGGCTTCGACTTCGGATTCGTCGATACCGTCCATGTCGCAGGCAGCAACGCCAACTACTTCAAGCCCGGGCCGTTCGTGAATGACTACGCAGCCCTCCCCAGCTTCCACTTCGGCTGGATCGCCCTCGCCTCAGCCGCCATCTGGGTGAATACGACGAGCCGCTGGGCTCGCGCTGTCGCCGTGGCCCTCTCCGTGATCATGCTCTGGTCCATTACGGTCACGGCGAATCACTTCTTCTTCGATACGCTCATGGGCGGCGTGATCGTTGCCATCAGCTGGGCTGCCGTCTCCTGGTTCCACGCTCAGCCGCTGTCCCAGCGCTTCGCCCGTCTGCTCGAGTGGGTACGCAGGCCCCTCTCCCCCGCCACCGACTAGCGACCCCGGGCTGCTGCCGCCTCCTTCCGCTGGCCTGTGCGCTTCCCCTTTGCCCGCGACCACACAAGGAGCGCCCACTGGACATCACAGGCAACTACAGGTTCAACGCCTCCCGCGAAGCCGTCTGGTCGGCACTGCTTGATGCCGAAGCCCTCCGGGCTTCCATCCCGGGGTGCCAGCGCCTGGAACGGACGGGCCTGCTCTACGACCTCGCGCTTGCCGTCGGCGTCTCCGCGGTCAGGGGCACCTACAGCGGCTCCGTCACGGTCGTCCGGCCCGAACCTCCAGACTCCCTGGATCTGCGTATCGTCGGCCGGGGCGATGGCAGTACCTTCGAAGCTAGCGCACGCATCACACTTGGCTCGGCCAGCTCCGGAACCCTGCTCAGCTACTCGGGGGGCTTCTCCGCGCAGGGTACACTCGCCCGCGTTGGGGCCCAGTCCCTGACCGGCGCTGCGCGTCTGCTCCTCGGCCAATTCTTCAGAGGCCTTGACCGCCACATCGAGTCCCGCCTCGCCTGAGGACAGGTTCGATCGTTCCGCGTTGCGCCCCCCTCCGCCAGAATAGCCGCCCATGGCCGCCACCAACGCCAAACAGCAGCGCGTCGATATCGTCATCCCCACCTACAACGAGGCCACGGTCCTCCGGAAGAGCGTAGAGACGACACTCCAGTTCTGTGAGGCCCACCTCCAGACCTACGACTGGCGCATCGTCATCGCCGACAACGGCCCCTCCACCGATGGCACGCCTGGAATCGCCCGCGAACTCGAATCCGAGTACCCAGGCCGCGTCCAGGCCAACCTCTACACCGTCAAGGGCCGCGGCCTCGCGCTCCGCGAAGCCTGGACCAGCAGCGACGCGGACATCTGCTCCTACATGGACGTGGATCTGAGCACGGATATCCGCCACCTCCCCCGGCTCCTCGAACTCGTCGCCAATGAAGGCTGCGATGTCGCCAGCGGGAGCCGCCTTGCCCGCGGCTCCGAGACCGAGCGTGGTCTCAAGCGCGAAATCACCTCCCGCGGCTATGTCCTCCTGATTCGCGCTTTCTTTCCCCGCCTCAAGATCACCGACGCCCAGTGTGGGTTCAAGGCCGTCAGCCGTCGCGTCGTCGATGAGTGCGTCCCACTCATCCAGAACCGCATGTGGTTCTTCGATACCGAGATGCTCATCCTTGCACGCCGCCGCGGCTTCAAGATCTGCGAAGTCCCGGTCCGCTGGGTCGAAGACCCCGATACCAAAGTGAAGATCGTCTCCACCGCCACGGAGGACATCAAGGGACTCCTCCGCATGCGCTTCCGGCGTTAACCGAAAATCCACCTTCTCACGTTCAAGCCAGTGGCTTCGCAGGATACTTGGCCACCCCGAGGGGTGTACCCTACCGGGCGCCTGCACGGCCGTCGTGACATGGCAGGTGAGTATCGAGGTTTCGTGGGTTCAACCTCCCCAGTGCTGAGAAGGAGACTTCGAAGTTGAAACGCCTCATCCTCATCGCGACCATGGCGGCGCTTGCCGTCCTCATTGCCCTCCCCGTCCGCGCCATCACCAACGGCCAACCCGATGGAGACGACCATCCCTATGTCGGCCTTGTCGTCTTCTACGCCGATGAAGCCGGCACCATCCCGATGTGGCGGTGCTCCGGCTCGCTGCTCTCGCCCACCGTGTTCCTCACGGCTGGCCACTGCACCGAGCCCCCGGCGGCCCACGCCCAGGTCTGGTTCGCCGAGGACGTCCAATCAGACCCTCACTACCCGTTCCCCGGCCCGAACAGCGTCGGCGGCACTCCCCACACCCACCCGGACTACAACCCCGCAGCCTTCTACCTCTTCGATCTTGGCGTAGTCGTCCTCGATACCCCCGTGGTGATGGACGAGTACGCGGAACTCCCCGAGCAGGGCGTGCTCGATGACCTCGCTAAGGCTCGCGGTAAGCAAGACACGTCCATTACCGCCGTTGGCTACGGCCTCCAGCGCATCAACCCCGTGTTCATCGAAGCTCAGCGCATCCGCCTCCAGGCCGTGCTGGACCTCGTCGATGTCAAGGGTACTGCGGGTATCCCCGCCGGCACCTCCGTGATGCTGAGCGGCAACGCCCACACCGGCGGCACCTGCTTCGGCGATTCCGGTGGCCCCCTCCTCCTCAACGATACAAACGTCGTGGTCGCCGTGACCTCCTTCGGGCTCAACGGCAACTGCGCCGGTGTCGGTGGCGGCTATCGCGTCGATATGCCTGATGACCTCGAGTGGCTCGCCACATTCCTTGAAGACGACGAGGAGTAGCATCACACTCGTCCCACAGGGGAGTTGGACCGCCAGGCCCAACTCCCCACACCTATGCCCGGACGGGATCCACCATGGGCGAGATCATCAAGCTGCCAGCTGCACGCGCCGGGAATCTCCGAAGAGCAGGCCGGCAAGGTCGTGCAGGCTCTCCTGGGGTTCCTCAAGGAAAACCCCGGGAAGCTCGCAATGTTCCTGGGCTCCGATGGCAAGCCCGCTACGGATGACATCGCCGGCGCCAGGAAGAAGCCCAGCCGCCTCTTCCGCTGACCACCTGCTTGCGTCCTGTCCACCGCGGACTGGTGCACTCGCCATGACAGCCTGGGGCGTGCGCCGTCCCCTGTCCTTTACGCCGCCGCCCACCGTTTGACCCCTCTCGCCCTTCACGGCAAAATGCGTTCGCGACGGGATTCACAAACTTTCCGCCCTGGAAAGCCGTGCCCGCGCCATGGAGGTCGCCCGGACTTGGAAGTCGGTGAGGCTCTCGAACTCGTTTTCGTTTTCATCATGATCGGCATCTCGCTGCTCGCACTGGTCGCCTTTGGCCAGTGGTGGCAGAAGTAGAGGAAGGGCGAGGATGGCAGTCGAGCAACCCACCCGGCCGACGCTTGGCGACAAGATCTACGACAAGCTCTTCCACAACTACGTCTGGAAGTCCATCTTCCGCACCGGCTACCCCAACACCCCCCGGAACCAGATGCTCGTCGTCGCGACGAACGTCTTCCTCCACCTCCACCCCACCCGTATCCACCGCACGCACGTCAAGATCACGCACACCTACTGCCTGGGTGGCCTCTCCTTCTTCATGTTCCTCGGCCTCACCGTCACCGGCATCCTCTTGATGTTCTACTACGTGCCCAGCGTCGAGCGTGCCTACCTCGATATCCAGACCATCCAGACCAACGTCGCCTTCGGGCAGCTCATGCGCAACATGCACCGCTGGATGGCCCACGCCATGGTCATCCTCGTGTTCCTCCACATGATGCGCGTGTTCTACACCGGCGCCTACAAACCCCCACGCGAATTCAACTGGGTCGTCGGCGTCATCCTCCTCGTCCTGACCTTCCTCCTCAGCTTTACCGGCTACCTCCTCCCCTGGGATCAACTTGCTTTCTGGGCCGTCACCGTCGGCACCAACATCGCCGGCTCCGCCCCCATCCTCGGTGAGAAGAGCCGCTTCTGGCTCATCGGCGGCTTCGAAGTCGGCCCCGATGCCCTCATCCGCTTCTACACCCTCCATGTCATCGGCCTCCCACTGCTGGCCGCTATCTTCATGGCAATCCACTTCTGGCGAATCCGCCGCGATGGCGGACTCGCCCGGCCACTCTGAATCGTGACCAAGAGGCGTTAATCGAATGGCTACCGCAGTAGTCGCCCGGCCAGTCGCAAGGCCCCAGGCCCGCGCCCGCGATGAGGAAGTCCTCGTCTGGCCCGACCTCGTCTTCGTTGAGTTCATCTCCGCGCTCGTCTTCACAGCCACGATCTTCGCGCTCTCCTTCCTCATCAACGCCCCGCTGCTCGATGAGGCGAACCCCAACGTCACCCCCAACCCGTCCAAGGCCCCCTGGTACCTGCTCAACCTCCAGGAACTCCTCCTTCACATGGACCCGGCGCTCGCGGGCGTCATCGTGCCCACCATCTGGCTCGGCCTCATGGCCGCCTTCCCCTATTTCGACCGCGAACAATCCGGCCAGGGCAGCTGGTTCGGCAGCGAAGGCGCCGTCAAGATCACCGTCGTCACCGCGACCGTCGGGATCGTCGGCACCTGGCTCCTCATCCTCTGGAACGCGGGCCTCGTTGCCGAACAGCTCAACAGCACCTTCGGACTCTCCGGCGGCCAGACGTTCGCTTTCCTCGAAAACTCCCGCGCCATCCAGAACGAGCTCCCCTGGCCCAACTGGTCGCGCGACATCACGTACCTGCCGTTCGAAGTCAAGATCCTCGGGGATGACTTCCAGAACCTCGACTTCCCCGCATGGCTCGTTGAACAGGCCATCCCCATCGGGATCATGGTCGGCCTGCCCTGCATCATGATTTACACGCTCTGGAAGATCGGCTGGGTCAACACCCGCCGCGATGCCGTCCTCGCCCTCTTCAGCGGGTTCATCGGCGCCTATGGCGTCCTCACCATGGCCGGCACGGGCTTCCGCGGCGAAGGCCAGGACCTGGTCTGGCCGTGGGACCTCTCACTCAGCGAAGGTATCCCCGGGCAGGAATCCCATTGAGCCCGCGACCACAGGGAGAGGAGTAGGAAGACCCCAACATGGCTGAAGCTCGTCCAGCACAGGGAGCACCAGCGCGCGTAGAGCGCGCCCGCGCGATCGAGGCCAGGCGCCTCAGCCGGCGCTCGTTCATGCGCGTCTCCGTCTTCGCCGGGCTTACTCTCACCGTCGGATCCTGGCTCGCGGGCTTCCTCGGGTTCTTCAACCTCCGCAACCCCACCGGCTCCGTCGGCGTCTTCCGCATCAGCGCCGACCGCATCCCCGGTCCCGGCGCGGACCCCGCCCGCATTACCGAAGGGCGCTTCTGGCTCGCCAACCTCTCCGGCACCGAAGGTGATGTCTTCCAGACCGGCGCCACCGGCGGCCTCGTCGCGCTCTTCTGGAAGTGCCCCCACCTCGGCTGTACCGTCCCCTGGATCTCCAGCTTCAACGGCGCCCAGGTCGCCTACCCCGGGATAGTCGGCTGGTTCCGCTGTCCCTGCCATGGCTCTACCTATTCCAAAGCCGGCGTCCGTGTCTTCGGCCCCGCCCCACGCTCCATGGACCGCTTCGATGTCACCCTCAACGCCGATGGCTCCGTCAACGTCGACACCCGCACCATCATCGGCGGCTCTATCGATAACGCTCTGGGGGCGGTGCCCTATGCCGGCTAGGAACGAGGCGCCCGCGTGAATACCCAGAAGCAGATCTTCCTCATCGTCGTCTTCATGTTCATGCTCGTCGCCGGCTGTGGCGCCTACGCCATCATCGATCCCATCCGCGCCGATAGGCAGGCAGGCTTCTTCGAAACCGAGTCCATCGAGCGTGGCGCCCTCCTCTTCGCCAACAACTGCCGTGCCTGCCACGGCAACCGCGGCGAAGGTGGCATCGGCCTCCCCCTCGACCGCGAGGAGTTCCGCAACCAGGACCCGACCATCCTCGCCGCCAACCAGGACCTCATCCGCACCACCCTGTACTGTGGCCGGGCCGGTACCGGGATGCCCCCATGGCTCAATGAGAACGGTGGCTCCCTGACCCGCACCCAGATCGAACACCTTGTCCGGCTGATTACAGCCCCCGCCACCGAAATCGACCCCGAGACCGGGGCACTCACCAGCCGTGGATGGATCCACGCCGTGGAGTTCGCCCACAACCTCAACGCCGAAACCAGCGTGGTCGTTGCCGGTGATACCCTCAGCACCATCGCCCGCCAGCATCGCATCGGCCCAGGCGAACTCGCCGCCCACAACGGCATCACCGTCGATACCCCCGTCCTCCGCGGTGACCGCTTCCGCACTCCCGATGGCCGCTCCCTCCGCATCTACGCCACCAACGAAACCGTTACCAAGCTCGCGGACCGCCTCCACGTCGGCGCCATCCTCATCGCCGAACTCAACGGCTTCGGCTGGGAGATAACCTCCGAAGGCACCTTCCAGCTCATCATCGATGGCCAGCGCGTGCCTGGGCTCCTCCCTGGCGACACTCTCCGCCTCCCCGCCACCGCCGTCTACGTCGTCCGCTCCGGCGATACGCTCGCCTCCATCGCCGAACAGCACTCGATCACCCCCGCCCAAATCCGCGACCTCAACGCCGGCCATCCCGTCATCGCCGAAGCCACCGCCGACGACGAGGAGCTTCGTTTCGAGGATCAGCTCCTGCTCCCCGATGGCACCCTTGTCCTGGTCCAGCTCGGCCAGTCCGTCGGCGTCATAGCGAACCAGCACGGCATAGAAGAAGACGAACTCCTCGAGCTCAACGGCCTTCCCGAAGACGCCGTTGTGGCGGAAGGCGACACGCTCCTCCTGCCCGACGGTGCCGCTTACTTGATCCAGCCGGGGGATACCCTCGCAGAAGTCGCCGCCAACCACCTCATGGATGAGCAGACGCTGGCCGCGCTCAACGGTTTGGAGCCCGGTGCACCCATCGACCCCGATGTAGTCCTCGCGCTCCCCGCTATCGACGCCTACGTGATCACTGGTGAGTCGCTCGCCGAGGTAGCCACCGGGTTTGCGAACGTCAGCGCGTCATCCCTCGCCGAAACCAACGACATTTCCGCCGATACGGTCCTGCGCGTCGGTTCCGAACTGGTCCTCCCCGACGATGCCTGGGGCCCTGCTCCTCCGGCCCCCCTGCCGCAGACCTCGCCCACCGTCTGTGTCCAGCACACCGTCCCGCAGAACATTTACGAACAGATAGCAGGGACCGCGTTCGAACCCGAGCGCCCGGATGCCGTCTCATCCGATGTCCTGGTCGAATCCCACGCCAATGACTTCACAGTCGTCGCCGATGGCACAGCAATGACACCAAACCAGGGCGTCGTCCTCGTCCCGGCTGGCACCACCATCCTCTTCCAGAACGTCTTCGGGGTTCACACTGTCACCGTCGACGGCGAAAAGCAGGGTGATGACCTTGTGGCCGTCGGCGACGAGCAATCGGTGACCTTCTCCCAGCCGGCCAGCGAGTACGTCATCACCTGCGACTACCATCCGGACATGAAAGCCTGGGTCTACACCGAGTAACCGCCGTCTGGCGGCACCAATTGACGCTCTCAGCGGCCGGTGACTACGATCTGCCGCGAACATAACCCGGCCCACCAGGGCCGCCAGTCTGAAGGAGGGGGCCAAGGGATGGCTGCGAAAACCGGCAAACGCTACACCTGCCCGACCTGCGGGTCGGAGTTCATTGTCACCAAGGGCGGCGAAGGCGACCTCCGTTGCCACGAAACCGTCCTCGAAGAGAAGAAATAGGAGCCCCTCTATGGCTGTGCAACTCGGCAAGCGCTACAAGGATGAGACAACGGGCATCGAAGTCCTCGTCATCAAGCCCGGCAACTGCGAACTCAATATCGACGGCCGCGCCATGGAGCTCATGCAGCCCAAGGTTCTGCCCTCCGCGGACTGATACCCGCCCGCGCCCCGTCCGCTCGGAGGCTGGAACTGAGAGCAGCCTCCCTTTCATCCCCTGCTACGGAGTCCCCGTGGAGTTTGAGAACGTCGCAGAATCCCGCATCCGCGAGGCGATGGACCAGGGCCTCTTCGAAAACCTCGTCGGCGCCGGGCAGCCCCTGAACGGCCTCGAACACGATGCGCTCGCCGGCGAAAACTGGATGGGCTTCCACCTCCTGAAGAACGGTGGCCTCCTCCCGGAGCGCCTTGAGCTCGCACGCGAAATCGACCTTGAGTATGCCGCCCTTGACCGCCTGGATCGCCGCCACGCGGCCGTGGTCGAGGCCGCCCGCTCCACAGGTGATTGGGTGGGCTTCGCCGGCGCCCTTCGCTCCGCCCGCCAGGCCTACGAGCGCCACGCCCGCGCCATCCGGGCCCGCCAGGATCGCTACAACATCGGTGCGGGCTCCATCGCGGCCGAACGCCCCGGTATCTGGGTCGAACACCACCTCGCCCGCCTCGATGCCCGCGTGACCGCCGCCGGCGGCCCCACAACCTCGTGAAGCCGCATACAACCTAGACCGGACGCCGTTCCACTCGGTACCATAAGCACATGCGAGCCGCCCATGGGCGGCATTTCTATCGCAAGAAGCGGGGTGAAAGCGTCTTGGCCGAAGTCATTGTCGGCGATAACGAGCCATTCGAGAGTGCCCTCAAGCGGTTCAACAAGAGAGTGCAGCAGGATGGCATCCTCGCCGAAGCGCGGCGCCGAGAGCACTACGAAAAGCCCAGCGTGAAGCGCAAGAAGAAAGAAGCGGCCCGCCTCCGCAAGCTTCGCAAGAAGCAGGCCCGGAGCGACGCCCGCGCAGCGCAGCGCCGCTGACGCCTCTCACACCTCGGCCCCCAACTCCTGGGGGCCGTTCCATTCCCAACCATCTGGAGACCACCGATGGCAACCTTCAACGAACGCATCCAGGCTGACCTCAACGAAGCCGTCCGGACCGGCGACGAAGCCCGCAAGTCGGCCCTGCGCGTCATGACCTCCGCCATCAAGTACGCAGAGATCGAAGCTCGCAAGCCCCTCGATGACGACGCCGTGGTCGGAGTGCTTCAGAAGCTCGCGAAGCAGCGCCGCGAAAGCATCGCCATGTTCGAGCAGGGTGGCCGCCAGGACCTGGTCGAAAAAGAGACCGCCGACCTCGCCGTCCTCCAGTCATACCTGCCCGAACAGGCCTCCCCCGAAGAGGTAGACGAAGCAGCGAAGGCCGCCATCGCCGAAACCGGCGCCGAGACAGCGAAGGACATTGGCCGCGTCATGGCAATCCTCCGCCAAAAGTTCGGCAGCCGCGCGGAAGGCAGCGTCCTCAGCGATGCGGTGCGGCGCCACCTCTCCTGAACCGGGTCCCCGTACCTCGTCTGCTATCATCCACATCAGTCCCGATGTATCGCCGCCTGCCCGGCTCCACCATCTCGCGCTCCGGCGCGGCCCTGTTCGGCCTGGTGTTCGCCGTGGCCGCGGCTCTCCTTGTCATTCCCATCCCACCAGGAAGTGACCAGCTCCAGCCGGGCGAAGCCGCGCCCCGTAGCCTCGTCGCCCGCCGTGATGCCCAGTACGTCTCCGAAGTCCAGACCGAGCGTGCCCGCGCCGAAGCTGCCGCCGCGGTTTCCGAAGTTCGCGTCCTCGATGTCTCAGTCCTCGATACCCAGCAGGCGGGGCTCCAGGCGCTCCTCGCCCAGGTCCGGGATGTCCGGACCCGGACAGACCTCGGCAGCGCCCAGGAACGCCTCTCCATCCTCACCTCCCGGGCCCCCGCCGCCGACCTTCCCCGCACCGTCAACGTGAGCCTGCTAGCACTCGATGCCCCCGGGTTCGAACGCGTCGAGCGCATGGCCGCCATCGGACTGGCCGACATCATGGGGGACGCTGTCGCCGAGTCCGAGATCCCCAACCGCGTGACGAACTTCGTCCAGGCCCAGGGACTCGCTGCTGGCTCCAATGAGCTCGCCGCCTTGAACGGCATCCTCACCACCTACAGCCTTCCGAACTTCACCGTGGACCGGGCAGCCACCGACGCCCTACGCGAGGCTGCGATCGCCAATGTCGCCCCGGTTATCCTCACCAGGTCCCGTGGCCAGCTCATCGTTGAGCAGGGAGAGACCCTCTCTGAAGAAGACATCGAAGCCCTCCGGCGCACCGGTGTCCTCGAAGGGCGCTTCGACCGCTACGCCGATGTCCTTGCGGGCGCCGGCGCCGCAGTCGCGCTCGGCACCCTCCTCGGCGTCTATCTCTACGCCCTCCAGCCCACGCTCCCCGCCATCAATCGCCGCCTCATCCTCGCCGGATTCGTCATCCTTCTCGTGCTCCTCGCCGCTCGGGTCGTGTTCCCGCGCTTCCTCCCCGATTCGGAGCAGCACTACTACGCCTACGGCTTACCCATCGCGGCGGCTGCCATGGTCGCCGCGTCCTTCCTCGAACTCCGTTTCGCGGCCGTCGTCGCCGCCGGGACGGGGCTGTTCGTGGCATTCATGGCCGCCACCGCCTCCGAAATCGCTGGCGCGCGGCTCCTCGGCCCTCTCCAGGGCCTCCAGTTCGCCGCCGTCTACACGGCCGCGGGCCTTGCGGGCGCTGTTGCCCTCCACCGCACCGAGCGTTTCAGCCGCTTCGCCTTCGCCGCCGTGGTCGTCGCTGCCTCCACCTGGGTCGTGCTCGCCATCTTCTGGCTCCTTTCCGAAGACCGCAGCAACGAAGCCCTCGCCTGGCTCTCCGCCGCTGCCGCTGCCAACGGAATTGGCTCCGCGATGGTCGCGCTTGGTGCCTTTGTCAGCCTCTCACTGCTCTTCGGCGTAACAACCCGCATCCAGCTGATGGAGCTTGCCCAGGCCGACCACCCCCTTATGCGCCGCCTCCAGGAAGAAGCTCCCGGCACCTACCACCACAGCATGATGGTCGGCCAGATGTCCGAACGCGCCGCCAGCCGCATCGGCGCCGATGGCCTCACCGCCCGCGTCGGTGCCCACTACCACGACATCGGCAAGATCGCCCAGCCTCACTACTACATCGAAAACATGCTCGGCGGCGAAGCCAGCCCCCACGATGAGCTCCCACCCGAAGCCAGCGCCCGCCTCATCCTCGATCACGTCACGAACGGCCTCGAGATCGCTCGTCGTCATCGCCTCCCCGCCGTCGTCCGCGACTTCATCCCCCAGCACCACGGCACCCGCCTCGTCACCTTCTTCTATCGCCGCGCCCTCCAGGCCGGCGAGTCCCCCGACCCCGAGAAGTTCCGCTACCGCGGCCCTCGTCCCCAGACCCGCGAGTCTGCCATCGTCATGCTTGCCGATTCCTGCGAGGCGGTCGTCCGCGCCGGTGGCGAACAACGCCGGGAGCACCTCGATGACCTCGTCGATAGCGTCTTCGCGGAACGCCTCGCCGAAGGCCAGCTCGATGAATGCGACATCACCATGCGCGAACTCCAGGAGGTTGCCGCCAGCTTCAAAGCCACCCTTCGCGCCGCCTACCACCCCCGCATCGAGTACCCATCGCCCGCCCCCGAAGAACTCGCCGCCATGGCCGGTGTCCCCGAACCCGCCCGCCCCCCCGAACTCCGCTGACCGGCATATTCCAACATGGCCATACATAAACGGTATAGACGCGTTAGCATCTCCTGCTATACTGCGCCCATCCGGAACACCACGCGGAGCCCCCTCCGATGAGATTCGCCATCGTCCGCTTCCCAGGGACCTGGAGCGACCGGGACTGTTACCACGTCATCCACGACGTCCTCGAGCAGCCCGCCGAGATCATCTGGCACCGCGAAACCGACCTCTCCCGCTTCGATGCCATCGTCCTCCCTGGCGGCTTCTCTTACGGCGATTACCTCCGCTGCGGCGCAATCGCCCGCTTCTCCCCCGTCATGGAAGCCGTCACCCGCTTCGCACAGGCTGGCGGCCCCGTGATCGGCATCTGCAACGGCTTCCAGGTCCTCTGCGAAAGCGGCCTCCTCCCCGGTGCCCTCATCCGCAATCAGAGCCTCCAGTTCCGCTGCGAATGGGTCCACCTCCGGCGCGAAGGCGGCCAGTCCCCATGGACCGCTGCCATTCCCGATGGCACCGTCCTCCAGGTGCCCATCAGCCACGGCGAAGGCAATTACTACGCCGACCCCAAAACTCTCGACCGGCTCGAGGCCGACAACCGGGTCGTCTTCCGCTATTGCGATGCGTCAGGCAACCCCACCCCTGAGTCCAACCCCAATGGCAGCGCACGGAACATCGCCGGCATTATCAACGCTCGAGGCAACGTCCTCGGCATGATGCCCCACCCCGAGCGCGCCGGCGAAACCCTCACCGGCGGCGCCGATGGCAACCGCCTCTGGGAATCCATCATCCGCGATGCCCTCGCGGTGGTGTAAAACTTCGGGACAGCTCGGGCGCAGGACCCGCAGAGCGGTCCGGCCCGATGGGAGGGTTAGTCAATGTCCGCCGAATCGGCGGCTTATCCGGTTGTCTACCAGGCAGCCGAGGCCGCGCCCCAGAACCGGCTGAGCGTCCTGCTCCGCATCATC
Organism: uncultured Anaerolineaceae bacterium; assembly: GCA_964408835.1. Taxonomy (GTDB): domain Bacteria; phylum Chloroflexota; class Dehalococcoidia; order Tepidiformales; family Tepidiformaceae; genus CAYPAZ01. The sequence continues at coordinate 685 of CAYPAZ010000014.1, read as the reverse complement.
TTCGCCATCCCCCACCTCATCATCACTTACTTCCTCCAGATAGCCATGGGCGTCATCCTTCTCATCGCCTGGTTCGTCATCCTGTTCACAGGCTCCTACCCGGGAGGAATGCTCACCTTCTCCCAGGGTGGACTCCGCTGGATGACGAGGGTCAACGGCTATCTCTTCCTGCTGACGGACAAGTACCCGCCCTTCGGCTTCGATGACGACGCCGAGTATCCGATCCGCCTCAGCATCGAAGACCGCATTGAGAACCGGAACAGGCTAACCACCTTCTGGCCCATCCGGTTCATCATGGCAATCCCGCACTTCATCGTGCTCTACATCCTCGCCATCGTTGCCGTCGTTATCCTCATCATCGCCTGGTTCGTGGCCCTGTTCACGGGTTCCGTCCCCGCCGGCATGCATAACTTCCTCGCGGGCTTCTCCCGTTGGTACGCCCGGGTGATGGCTTACGTCTACGACCTCATCGACGAGTACCCGCCCTTCAGCCTGAACTGAAGGAGCCTCCATGACCGAGGGCGGACAGGACCCACCACGCTGGGAGCCGGGCCAGTACAACCCCGGCTACGCCGGGGACCCCGAAGCGGGCCCCGGCGCCAGCGGCTCGCCAGCCTCAGAACCTCCCCCGGCCACCGGCCTCCCGCCCCCATCCGGTTCCGGGGCCGGCATCCCGTTCCCTTCT
>CAYPAZ010000013.1:3973-17775 GCA_964408835.1 uncultured Anaerolineaceae bacterium | reverse complement strand
GGGTCGGCGGAGCCGATGACTTCGCAGTCGACCTGGGTGTGCTGGCGATAGCGTCCCTTTTGTGGGCGGTCGTAGCGAAACATCTGGTGGAGCGTGTAGAGCCGGACGGGTTGCGGCCAGCTCGCCATCCCGTGCTCGAGGTAGGCCCGGGCGATGGCGGGGGTCGCTTCCGGCGTCAGCGCCAATCTGTCGCCGCCGCGGTCTTCGAAGACGTACATCTCCTTCTCGACGATGTCGGTCGTGTCACCGCTGCCCTTCTCGAACAGGTCGGCGTGTTCGAATGCGGGCGTGTCGATCCGCTGGAAGCCATGGAGCCGGGCGACGCGTTGAGCCGCTTCCGTGACCGTCGCCCAGTAGGGCTGGTCGTTCGGGAGCACGTCCTGGGTGCCGCGAGGGGCCTGGTAGCGGTTCGCCACGGGTACGTCCAGTGTCGTCGGAGGCTGAAGCAGCATGGTAGGATGAGGCTGTCCGACATTCCAGCGGACTACCCTATCCGACCCCGGGAGCCCTGCGTACGCCGGTCGACATCGATGCAGTACTAAAGCGCGCAGGCGCGTACCTGCCTGCTGACCGCCTCGACATCGTCCGCGAGGCGTATCTGTTCGCGGTTGAGTGCCACGAGGGCCAGGTTCGCAAGACCGGCGACCCCTACATCACCCATCCCGTCGAGGTCACCTACTCCGTCGCCGAGCTCGAACTCGACGAACGCGCGTTGGCAGCCGCCTTGCTTCACGATGTCCAGGAGGACTGCGGCATCCCGAACAAGGAGCTCGAGAAGCGGTTCGGCGAAGAAATCGCGCGACTCGTCGATGGGTTAACCAAGCTCGAGAAACTGCCCATCAATCTGCAGGGTGCTGCGGGAAGCCCCGACAGCATCCAGGCGCAGAACCTGCGGAAGATGTTCCTCGCGATGGCGGAGGACATCCGGGTGGTGCTGATCAAGCTCTGCGACCGGCTCCACAACATGCGGACGCTGTGGGCGTTCAACGAGGAGAAGCAGCGCCGTATCGCCCGGGAGACGATGGACATATTCGCACCGCTGGCGAGCCGCCTTGGCGTGTGGCAGCTCAAGTGGGAACTGGAGGATCTCTCGTTCCGCTACCTCAGCCCCGACCGGTACAGGGAGATCGCCGAGCTGCTGGCGGGCAAGCGGGAGGCGCGCGAGACGTACGTGAAGCAGGCGATCGGCCTCCTGCGGAAGAACCTGGCTGAGGCGGGCATCGAGGCCGAGGTCACGGGCCGGGCGAAACACATCTACAGCATCTATCAGAAGATGGCGCGGTACTCCGCCGAGCTCAAGACGTTCGACCAGATCTACGACCTGCTCGCCGTCCGCGTGTTCGTGGACACGGTGCCGGATTGCTACCACGCCCTCGGCGTCATCCACCAGTTGTGGCACCCGATGCCGGGCCAGTTCGATGACTACATCGCGAGCCCTAAAGAGAGCATGTACCAGTCGCTTCACACCACCGTGGTGGCGCTGAACGGCCGGCCTCTCGAAATCCAGATCCGAACCCACGACATGCACCGTCTGGCTGAGTACGGCGTGGCCGCTCACTGGCGCTACAAGGAAGGTGGCCGCCAGCAGGGGCGCGACGAGGAGCGAATCGCCTGGCTCAGGCAGCTGCTCGACTGGCAGCGGGAGATGGTTGGCGCCGAGGAGTTCGTCGAGAGCGTCAAGACTGACATCTTCCAGGACCAGGTGTTCGTGTACACGCCCAAGGGCGACATCCTGAACATGCCGGCCGGCGCCACGCCGCTCGACTTCGCCTACCGTATCCATACGGACCTCGGTCACCAGACTGTGGGCTCGAAGATCAACGGCCGGATGGTCTCGCTCAACACGGCACTGAAGAACGGCGACGTGGTTGAGGTCATGCGAAGCCGGGCAAGCAAAGGCCCGTCCCGGGATTGGCTCAACCCAAACCTCGGCTACGTCCGCACGACCCACTCCCGGGAGAAAATCCGCCAGTGGTTCCGGAAGCAGGAACGCGCGGACAACATCGAGCGTGGACGCGAGGTGCTTGAGCGGGAGTTCCGGCGCCTGGCACTGGACTTCGCCGCGGAGCGGCAGAATCAGTTGCTGGAGATCTTCGGGTACACGGAGTGGGAGGACTTCCTGGCCGCGATAGGCTATGGGGGAGTCAGCCCGAACTCGATCGCGATCAAGCTGGCAGGGCTCATCCAGGCAGACGAGGAGCCCGAGGAGCCGCCCGAGCTCAGCCCGAAGCAGGCGCCCGCCATGCTGGGAGGGCCCTCGCTCCGGGTCCTGGGCGTGGGGAATATGCTCACGACCATTGCCCGTTGTTGCAGCCCCGTGCCGGGCGACCAGATCGTCGGATACGTCACCCGTGCTCGTGGCGTCACCGTCCACCGGGCCGACTGCCACAACGTGTTGAACGAAGCGGAGCGTGAGCGACTGGTGGAAGTGGAGTGGGGCACGGGCTCGAAGGTCTACCCGGTGGCTGTACGGATCGAAGCCTGGGACCGTGTCGGCCTGCTCCGCGACATCAGCAACCTGGTCAGCGACGAGAAGGTGAATATGCTTGCCGTCCGGACCATCGATGGTGGCGACGGCACGGTCAGTATCCTCGCCACGCTCGAGACGACCGGTATCGAGCAGCTCGCCCGGCTTCTCTCGCGGATCGAGATTATCCGCGGGGTTCGGAGCGTAGCCCGTAACGTCGAGCGTCGACCGGCGAAAGGGAGCCAGCCGGTGCCGCTGAGGCGCGCCGGCGCTGGACGATAGCTTGCCGGGGGGCGGGCGCCTGGCGGCGGCCCACAGTTGGCTGGCGGCTCTGCAGGTACTCGGCAGCCATGTACCCGAGCACGCCCAGCGCTGACCCGATGATGAAGACGTCGAAGAGGATGGTGAGGGCGGGGTTGACCACGGCAGCACATCCGTTCTAAGGAGTGTCGAGAGCATAGGCGAACGGACGTTCTGATGTCAACACATTTGTTCTAATGACCCTGCTATACTCCGCGATTCGAGGAGGAAGCCGCCAATGACCATCCCCGGTGGAATGTTCGCCGCATCGGACCGCGCCCTTGAGTTCGGGGAGAAGTACGCAGAGGTGCTCGGGAAGTGGGGAGCGCTCTTCCTCGCTGCCAGCGACCTCGTAGCTGCGAACGTCGCGCTGGGGCGGTTCACGTCCGAGTCGGCGAAGGAGTTCGAGGCCCTGCTCAAGCAGACCGCCAACGCTCCCTGGAACATGTTCTCCCCCGAGGCCATGCAGCGTTTCGCCGACGCCATGCGCCCCCGCACCGGCGATTGAGTCCGCGTTGACGCGCCAGAGGCAGGCCCGCCAGAATCCCCGGAATGCTCGCCCGGGTCCATAGCTGCGCCGTCGTTGGCCTCGAAGGCGAACTCGTCGAGGTCGAGGTCGATATCGCCCGGGGTCAGCCGCAGACCACGATCGTGGGGCTTCCCGACACCGCCGTGCAGGAGTCCCGCGAGCGCGTGCGGGCCGCCATCCGCAATAGCGCCCTGACGTGGCCGTTCAACAGCCGGATAACGGTAAACCTTGCCCCGGCGGACCTGCGGAAGGAAGGGCCTTCGTACGACCTGCCAATCGCGGTCGGCATCCTTGCTGCCAGCGGGCAGGTGGTTGCGGCACTCGATGACGCGGTCTTCATCGGCGAACTTGCCCTCAACGGCGATGTGCGGGCCGTCCACGGCGTGCTGCCGATGGTGGCCCTCGCGAAGAACCGCGGGAAAACCCGCGCCTTCGTGCCTGCTCAGAACGCTCCCGAGGCGGCACTCGTGGCAGGGATGGAGGTCCACCCCGTGCCGAGCTTGCCAGCGTTAGCGGCTCACCTTCTGGGGGCCACGCAACTCGCGCCGTTCGATGGCGAGAACTCGGTCGAGGTCGCGACGACGACGCTCTACCAGGGGACGGACTTCGCGGACGTGGTCGGGCAGGAGCATGTGAAGCGGGCGCTGGAGGTGGCCGCTGCCGGCGGACATAACGTCATCATGAGGGGGCCACCCGGAAGCGGGAAGACTCTCCTCGCCCGAGCTATCCCCTCGATCCTCCCGCCCATGACCGGCGACGAGGCGCTGGATGTCACCCGCATCTATAGCGTCGCCGGCTTGCTTCCGGCCGGGGCGGGGCTGGTCACCACGAGGCCGTTCCGCGCACCGCATCACACCATCTCGCACGCCGGGCTCGTCGGTGGGGGGACGGTGCCACGTCCGGGGGAGATCACGCTCTGTCACCGGGGCGTCCTTTTCCTGGACGAGCTACCGGAGTTCGCGCCGCAGGTGCTGGAGGTGATGCGCCAGCCGATGGAAGACCGGCAGGTGACCATCAGCCGCGCCAAGCTCTCCGTGACGTTCCCCGCCAACTTCGCGCTCGTGGCGGCCATGAACCCGTGTCCGTGCGGGTTCTTCGGCGACCCGTCGCGCGACTGCACGTGCCACCCCGGCGCCGTATCGCGCTACCAGCGGCGAATCTCTGGGCCACTCATGGACCGGATCGATCTGTTCGTCGACGTGCCCCGCGTGGAGTACGAGAAGCTGGAATCGACGGCTCGCGGAGAGCCATCGGCCATGGTCGCCGAACGCGTCCGGGTGGCTCGCGAGGTCCAGGCCCGGCGGTTTGCGGCGCTCTCGACGAGTACCGCCCTCAACGCCGAAATGACTCCCTCCGAAGTCCGTGAGTTCGCGCAGCTGAAACTCGGTCCGGGGGCTGCGGACCTCCTGAAGGCGGCGGTACAGCAGCTCAACCTCTCGGCGCGGGCGTTCCATCGGGTGCTCAAACTGGCGCGGACGGTCTCGGACCTCGCCCACAGCGAGACGATCGAGCAGGCGCACCTGGCGGAGAGCATCCAGTACCGGGAGCGCGCGGAGTAGATGTAAGCAGTTCCCGGCGTTCGTGCCGCTGCCGTTCGCCCCGCTCGCGCCGCTGAAGTTCTGCCGGAGACCGGTCGAACGAGCCGTGAACGAACGGGGGTGAGGCGCTACGATGGTTGGGCGGCAAGCCCCCGTAGCTCAGCGGATAGAGTGTCGGCCTCCGGAGCCGAAGGCACAGGTTCGAGTCCTGTCGGGGGTACCACGCACCACGCTCGGAGTCCCCATGACTGACATCGCCTTCGGCGACATCGACGCCATCCGCAAGGTCCGGCGGCCGGCAATCGATGGGCTGGCTCTGCTCCAGGGCGCCGGGGACGCGGCCGTTTCCGGCGCCGACAAGGATGTCGTCCCCGCCGCCGAAAAGGCGGTCGACTACCTCCGGGCGACGTTTCTCCCGCTCTGTGAGGCGGAGGAGTTCACCCTCTTCATCTCGATCGATGGCGCGATAGGGGCGCCCCACGCGACGGCAGTCATGCAGGCCCAACACCGTTCCCTCGCGGCGATGGCGGCGGACCTCGGGAAGGTTACCGCGGCGGCAAAGGCGGCGGGTGAGATCGCGGGGTGGCGGCAGCCGCTCGCGACGCTCTCCTATGCGCTCTACGGATTCGCGCGCGGCCACCTTGAGGCCGAGGACGATGCCTACGTCGACCTGCTCGAGGGTCGCCTCAGTGAATCGCAGGCGTCGGCACTGGCGGACAATCTCGGGCGCGTCTCGCGGGCGCGCGGCCACGGATAGATCTGGTCAACCACCTTCTCCATTGCCGCTTGACGGCCGGGACGGGATTTTGCTACGTTCCCCGGCAGGAAAGGAGGTGATGTGCATGGACAGTCACAGACGTAGTCGCGACACCATTTCTGCACAGGAGGTCACCTCCCCGTAGAACGGGTTTCGTGACTACGAGGGCCCCGGTTAGTGCCGGGGCCCTTTTTTTCGCCCAGGCAGGAGAAGCATGAGTTCAGCGAGCTTCAACGTGCGGCTTTTCCAGGACTCGCTCGTCACTGAGTCCCTTGGGCGGTACCTGGTGTACCGGCCCGTCACTGAGAGCACCATGATTTTGGCGCGACGCGAGGTGGAGGAGGGGGCCGCATCGGGCACGCTCATCCTCGCCGAAGAGCAGACTGCGGGCCGGGGACGACGGGGGCGCAGTTTCCACAGCCCCCCGGGAGAGAACCTCTACTTCACCTTCATCCTCAGGATCGGAGCGGAGGAGCAGCGACGTGTGCCACAGGCGGTCGCGGTGGCGGTTGCGGAGTCGTGCCGGGCTGAAGGCGCCGACACGCGGATCAAGTGGCCCAACGATGTCTGGATCGGCGAGCGGAAGGTCAGCGGGATGCTGATTGACGCCGAGTCGCACGGGGACGAGATGGTAGTGATGCCCGGCGTGGGGATCAACGTGAATGGCGACCCCACCACGATCGCCGAGATACGGGACATCGCGACCAGCCTCAGGCTGGAACTCGGCCGCGAGCTGCGCCGGGAGCTTCTCCTCGCCCGGATCTGCAACAACCTTGAGACTCTGCTCGACCCGTACCGAGGCGAGCTTGGTCCGCGGTACTCGTCGCTGAGCATGATTCTCGGGCGGCAGGTGGCTGTCACGGGCCCCGAGGGTACGTTTGAGGGCAGGGCCCTCGACCTTGCGGCCGATGGCGGCTTGGTTGTTGAACGGACCGGAGGCGCGGTGGCGACCGTTTATGCGGCGGACGTGTCCGTCCGCCCCCTCTAGTTCTGGTCCCCGTCTCCGCGCATGAACATCTCGATAAGGTCCACCGGGATCGGGAAGACGATCGTGCTGTTGTTCTCGGCGGCAACTTCCGTGAGGGTTTGGAGGTAGCGCAGCTGCACGGAGATCGGCTCGGTGGCCATGACGACTGCGGCTTCGCGGAGACGTTCGGAGGCCTGGAACTCGCCATCGGCGGCGATGATCTTGGCGCGCCGTTCGCGCTCAGCTTCGGCCTGGCGGGCCATTGCGCGCTGCATCGAACTCGGCAGCTCGACGTCCTTCACCTCGACGGCTGAAACCTTGATGCCCCACGGCTCAGTCTGCTCGTCGATGATCTGCTGGAGCCGCTGGTTGATCTGTTCGCGCTGGCCGAGAAGCTCATCGAGTTCTGACTGGCCGAGCACTGAGCGAAGGGTGGTCTGCGAAATCTGGGAGGTGGCGCGGACGTGGTCGACGATGCGGACGACTGCGTCCTCGGGCATGGTCACGCGGAAATAGATCACCGCGTTCACCTTCACGGTGACGTTGTCGCGGGTGATGACTTCCTGCGACGGCACGTCAAGCGTGACGGTGCGGAGGTCGACCTTGACCATCTTGTCGACGATGGGGAGCAGGATGAAGAGTCCCGGCCCCTTGGCCCCGATGAGGCGCCCTAGGCGGAAGATCACGCCGCGCTCGTACTCCTGCACGATGCGGATGGCGAACGGAAGCAGGGGGATGACGAGAAGAAACCCGAGGCCCAGCATGAGGGCCTTGACGATGGTAGCGGCCGGGCCGCTCGGGGTGTCTGACGGGGGCAGATCAGCTGTCCTCGGTTCCGACATCCTTGACCTCCTTGCGGACTCTGAGCTGGAGTCCGTCCGCCGCCACGATACGCACCTCATCGCCGGGTTGCACGGGCGAGTCCTCTGAGGTGGCTGACCAGCGTTCCCCGCGATAGAAAACGACACCGGAAGGGGTGAGCGGCGTGCGCGCGACCGCGAGGCCGCCGATCATCGCGGCAGTCCCGATCGGAGCCGTGAGGGCACGGAGGCGGAGGATGCTGATAGCCATCGCGAAGAAGGCGCCGCCCGCGAACACGATGAGGGCTCCGACGAGCCAGGGTGTCGGGCGCGCTTCCGAGGGCGCGTCACCAAACGCGACGAACGCACCGGCGAGGAGGGCGACTGCTGCCGAAGCTCCGAGCAGGCCGCCAGACGGCAGGAAGAGCTCCAACGCGACCAGCGCCAATCCCAGCAAGATGAGCGCGATGCCTGCCGTCCGCACGTCCATGATGTCGAACGCCATGAACGCGATGATGATTGCTACGACCCCCGCGATCCCGGGGACGATCAAACCCGGGTTCGCCAGCTCGAAAACCAACGCGAGGAACCCAAGCGTGAGCAGAAGGGTAGCGATGTTCGGGTCGACGAGGACATCGAGGATCTTCTCCCAGGTGCTCATGTTGGTCCGCACAATCGGAGCGCCGCCGACACCCTGGATCGTGACTTCAGCACCGGAGCCAAGGGTGACGGTTCGCCCTTCGGCGAGCTCGAGCAGCTGAGTAAGGTCGCTGGCCACGTAGTCCACCACGTTGAGTTCCACGGCCTCCGACTGGCTGGCGGCCACGGCGTCCCGGACGGCGGCCTCCGCCCAATCGATATTCCTTCCACGGAGCTCGGCTACGCCGCGGGCGAACGCGGCCATGTCCTCGGTGACCTTCTTGTCGCGCACGTCGGAGCCGTCGGAGTTGATGACGGAGGCCGCACCGATGGAGGTGTTGGGCGCCATCACGGCGATGTTCGCGGCCATCGTGATGAACGTCCCCGCGCTTGCTGCTCGCGCGCCCACAGGCGAGACGTAGACGGCAACTGGCACTTCCGCGGTCTCGATGCGCCGCACGATGGCGCGCATCGTCGTCACGAGGCCACCGGGAGTATCGAGCTGGATGACGACCAGCAGGGCGTCGTTCTTCTCGGCCCGGTCGATCCCGCGGTCGATGTAGCGTTCCATGACCGGTCCGACGATGCCGTCGGTCTGGAGAATGTGAACGGCGCCGGGCTCCGTGTCACTCGAGCCACAGGCGATGGCGAGCCCAGCCAGCATCGCGAGCGTGGCAAAGCCAAGGCGGATTCTTCGTCCCATCGTCCGAGTATAGCGAGGTGGGCGGCGCGCCATCGGAAAGTGAACCGAGGGCAGGTTTGGTCTATCGTTCGGAGGTGACCTTCGAAGAGATGTTTGAACTGGCGGTGAGCAGGAAGCGTGAGATGCCGGCCGGCTCGGCCACGGCGGAGTTGTTCGCCGCGGGTTCGCACGCCATCGGCAAGAAGCTGGTGGAGGAAGCCGCCGAAAGCTGGATGGCGGCTCGGTACGAAACCCCTGAACGCACCGCCGAAGAGCTCTCGCAGGTCCTGTACTACGTCGCCTGCATGATGGCCGAGAAGGGGCTTGCGCCAGAGGATGTGTACCGGACGCTATGATGAAGGTCGCACTCCCCAACAAAGGCATCCTTCAACCTCCGACCATGGAGCTGCTGGCCTCGTGCGGCTACAACGTGGGCCAGGCGGGCGGCCTTTCGTGGCAGGACACGGAGAACGAGGTCGAGTTCTATTTCCTGCGCCCCCGCGATATCCCGCTCTATGTCGCGAACGGTGTGCTTGATGCGGGCGTCACAGGCCGGGACTTCGTCGAGGAGAAGGGGGTCGAGCTCGCGATGCTGCTGGATCTTAACTTCGGCCAATCGCGGCTCTGCGTGGCGGTTCCCCAGGACTCGCCGGCGAAGACCCTTGCTGATGTTGCCCGGCTGCGAATCGCTACCTCCCTCCCGGAAATCACGCGCCGCGCTCTCGGTGGGGCTGACCTGGACCTGGTGCCGTTGGAGGGCGCGGTGGAAATCTCGGTACGGCTTGGCATCGCGGATGCAGTCGTCGACACGGTCGACACGGGCCAGACGCTAGCGGAAGCCGGGCTGAGGGTGATCGGCGAGCCACTCTTCCGGTCGAACGCGGCGCTTTACGCGCACGCCGGCCGCGCCACGATGAGCCAGGTCGTCACGATGAAGAGCAGGCTTGAGGGGCGGCTGGTGGCCCAGGAATACCTCATGGCGGAATATGACTGCCCGGCAGCGATTCTCCCCGAGGCTTGCCGGATCACGCCTGGGATCGAGTCCCCGACGATTGCCCCGCTACAAACGGAGGGCTGGTATTCGGTGAAGGCCATGGTGAGACGCAGCGAGGCCAACCGGATCCTGGATGAGCTGTCGGCGATCGGCTGCAAGGGTATCCTTCTGACCAAGATCGAGACTGCCCGGATCTGACCGGCGCCGAGACCGCTAGCTATGCCACCAATCACGCTCCACATGGTCCTGGCCTGCCGCGTGGCGGACGCACTCGGCCAGCCCTTGCTCGCCGACTGCGAGGGCCCGTATGTGCTCGGCGCCACGAGCCCCGACATCCGCGTCATCACCCGCCAGGATCGCTACAGCACGCATTTCTTCGATCTGGGCTTCCACGACCACCAGGACAGCGTGGGGAGCTTCCTGGCCGCCTACGGCGACCTCGCTGAGCCCGGACTGCTGGGAGAGGCGACCGCCGCTTTCGTCGCCGGCTATATCAGCCACCTGGTCATGGATGAGGAGTACATCACCCGCATCTACCGTCCCTACTTCCTGGATCACGACCCGCTTGGGGGAAGAATGCGAGCCAATGTCATGGACCGCCTGCTGCAGTTCGACCTCGACCGGGAGTATGGCAACGAGCCGGAGACCAAACTTCGGCTTGCCGAGGCACTCTCCTGCACGCTCGAGGACATCGACGTTGGCTTCATTGAGCCGGAAACGCTGGAGCGCTGGCGGGGCGTGGCCACGGATGTTGCTGGCCGCCGCATGGACTGGGACCGCGCGCGTGGGATGATCGCCAATCACCTCCGCTACGCCGGCCTCGAAGAAGGCGAGACGTTGACCACCTTCCTTGATTCGCTCCCGGACTTGCTGGATGAGACGATTGGCCACATCACGAGCGATGAAGTGTCGGGGTTCGTTGAGCGCTGCTGCGATTCAGCGGCACGCGCCATAGAGAGGTACCTGGGATGCGAATAATCCGGAACGCCGAGGAAGGCCGGCGCACGCTGCTCGCCCGGCAGCCGATGGACCCCGAGAGCCTGCCGATGGAGATCAGGGAGACGACCTTCCGCGCGTTCGGCCAGGAGTTGGCACCCGAAGAGGTGGTCCGGCGTGTGATTCGCGACGTTCGCGAGGATGGTGATAATGCTATCCGCGTCTACAACTCCCAGTTCGACAACGCCGACACGCCCACTCTCCGCGTCACGGAGGAGGAGGTCCGCGCGGCCTACGATGCCGTGGATCAGGAGGTCGTGGACGCGATGAAGTTCGCGGCCGGTCGCATTCGCTCGTATCACGAACAGCAGATGCGCGGCTCGTTCTTCGATTTCAATCAGAACGGGCTTGGCCAGCTGACGCGGGCAATCCAGCGAATCGGCCTCTACATTCCGGGGACGGCAGCACCGCTGCCTTCGACCGTCCTGATGTGTGCTGTCCCGGCCCGAGTCGCGGGCGTGGAGGAGTTGTACATGACCAGCCCGGCGCTTCCCGATGGAACCGTGCCCGCGGTGAAGCTGGTTGCGGCCGACATCGCCGGTGTTGACGCGGTGTTCAAGGCTGGCGGGGCGCAGGGGGTCGCCGCGTTTGCCTACGGTACGGAGACGATCCCGAGAGTGGACAAGATCTGCGGTCCAGGTGGGCTTTTCGTCACGCTGGCCAAGAAGCAGGTGTTCGGCGATGTCGGTATCGACTCGATCTACGGGCCCACAGAGACGGTCGTGATCGCGGACGAGAGCGCCGACCCGGATCTGGTTGCCGCTGATCTCCTGGCGCAGGCTGAGCACGACTCGCTGGCCAGCCCGATCCTGCTGACCCCATCGCACTACCTCGCCGAGGAAGTTGCTGTGCGGATCGAGCGCCAGCTCAAGGACATGGAGCGGGCGAAAATTGCGCGGGCGGCCTTCGAGAATCGGGGTGGCTGCATCCTGGTCAACGATATCGACCACGCGATCGACCTTGCGAACGAGTACGCCCCGGAGCACCTGTGCCTGATGGTTGAGCAGCCCATGGCATACGCCTCGAAGGTCAAGAATTGCGGGGGGCTCTTCCTCGGCGAGTCCTCGCCGGAGGCGATCGGCGACTACACGGCCGGGCCCAGCCATACGATGCCGACCGGCGGAAGCGCGCGCTGGAGCTCGGCGCTCAGCGTGAATGACTTCCTCAAGGTGATCAGTGTAGTGAACATCCCGGACGACATGACGGAGGAGTTGGCTCGCGCCGCGAGCGTCCTGGCACGTGCGGAGGGCCTCACTGGCCATGCCCGGGCCGTCGAGCGCCGGATCCAGGGGCGATGAGATGGTGATGGACCCGTTGCGATTCGTGCGCGGCGACTTCGCTGAGCTTGAGGAGTACGTCCCCGTGAAGCCGCTTGAGGTGCTCGCGGCGGAAATCGGCATGCCTGTCGGCGAGTTGGTGAAGCTCGACGCGAACGAGAACCTCTATGGCCCACTGCCCGAGATACGGGAAGCGGTTGCGGACGCCGACCTCCACATCTATCCCGACCCGGGCGCTGAGGGCCTCCGGGCGATGATCGGCGAGTATCTGGCGGTCTCGCCGGAGTGGGTCGTCGCCGGGGCTGGTTCAGACGACCTGATCGACATCCTCATTCGCCTGACGTTGCCGGAAGCAATCGCGATCGCCACACCCACGTTCGGGATGTACTCGTTCCTCGGCAAGCTTGAGGGCGCGCGGATCATCGAGGTCCCCCGGACTCCGGGGCCCGCTTTCGAGCCAGATCTCCACGGCCTCGGACGCGCGGTGAGAGACGGGGCCACCCTGGTCTTCCTGCCCTCTCCGAACAACCCAACGGGGAACGCGCTGACGCATGCGCAGGCCGAGGCACTCTGCCGGATGGAGTGCCTGGTCGTGGTGGATGAGGCGTATGCGGAGTTCGCCGGCAAGACACTGGTGCCGATGGTCCGGGAGCACCCCAACCTTGTGGTCCTACGGACGTTCAGCAAGTGGGCGGGGCTCGCCGGGCTGCGCGTCGGTTACGCGGTGGCCGCGCCGGAGCTTGCGTCACGGATGATGGCGGTGAAGCAGCCGTACAACGTGAACGTCGCGGCGGATGTGGCAGCGCGCACCGCGCTGGAGCACCGCGGCGTGCTCATGGAACAGGTGGCGTCCATCGTCGCGGAACGCGAGCGCATGACCGAGGCGCTTTGCCGCTTCGACTGGCTTCGGCCGCTTCCCTCAGACGCCAATTTCGTACTGGTGAAGGTCGAAGGGCGGGACGCGGGGGAGGTGGCGGAAGGGCTGCGCCGGCAAGGCGTGCTGGTGCGCCACTATTCCCGGTCCGACCTCGCGGGGTACATTCGCATCAGCGCAGGCCGCCCGGAAGATACCGACCGGTTGATCGCGGCCCTGCGCGCACTGGAGAGCGCATGAGCAGGACCGCGACGGTCGAACGCAAGACCGCCGAGACCGAGATCCGCATTTCGCTGGACCTCGATGGATCGGGCAAGTGGACGGCGGAGACGGGGGTCGGGTTCTTCGACCACATGCTGAGCCACATCGCGAAGCACGGCGTGTTCGACCTCGACGTTTCGGTGAAGGGCGACCTGCATATCGACCAGCACCACACGGTGGAGGACACGGGCATCGCGCTCGGCGAGGCGTTCGCGCTTGCACTGGGCGACAAGGCGGGGCTGGTGAGGGCCGGGTCGGCGTACATGCCGCTGGATGAGGCGCTGGCGTTCGCGGCGGTGGACCTCTCGGGGCGGCCCTACGCGAAGCTGGACTTGAAGCTGCTCGGGAAAGAGGTCGGAGGGCTCCCGCCGGACCTGTTCGACCACTTCCTGGAGTCGTTCGCGTTCGCGGCGAAGGCGAACATCCACGTGCGCACGGAGGCGGGGGTCAACGACCATCACAAGGTCGAGGCGTGCTTCAAGGCGCTGGCGCGGGCGCTTGACGCCGCTACGCGCGTGGACGGGCGGCGTGGTGGGGACATCCCGAGTACCAAGGGGACGATCTGAGGCGCGTCGCCAGGCGACATTTACCGTGAGCTTACCTGACCGGGCATAGCCTGCGCGCACCCTAGAACGGAGTGGGGCGATGCGACAAGCTGAACAATCGAACCAAACGCGGCGGCGCTTTCTGGCGGGGCTGAGCGGCGCGATCGCAGGCGCCT
>CAYPAZ010000013.1:0-3963 GCA_964408835.1 uncultured Anaerolineaceae bacterium | reverse complement strand
GCGTGCGCTTCGCGGGCGTCTTTTCGAACCTGGTGCGGGGGGGGGGCCGGACCGTTGCGCGGCTAGTCCGAGCCGCTGGCGGGCGTCGTCCGGAGTGGGGCGGGTTCATCTTCCTATCAGCTGACGACGACTGGCCGGACGACTTGGAGTTGAGGCGGCCATGGTATCCGATCATCCCAGAACGTTTGGGGGATGAAGTTCTGCCAAGCGTGTACGAGGAATCCCAGGCATCGCTGCGCCACGCTGCCCGGGCCCTTGAGGTGCCGGTTTATGAACTGGGGGCTGAGTTCGGGCCGGCCACGTCGGCGATAATACTCCGGCACGTAGCGGGAGTTCCCTTGGGGCTGGGAATCTCCTTCCGCGCGGCGCCCGACTCAGCAAGCGGGGCGTGGTCGTTGCGGGTTGACCTCCAGGCCCCGGAGCCGTTTCCGCTTCGTAGCATCGAGATCCCAGGTGGTGTGCGGCGGGATTGGCAGAAGGTGGAGTTCACTCCTACACCCGGGGCAGTGGCTGCCTGTGGTACCACAGGCATCCTGCACTGGGTCGAATCTGGCGCGCTCTACAGCCTGGAACGGGAGGGCGTGGCTGAACCACCGAGCGCAGGCCTAGAACGGGCGGCTCGGTCGCTTCGGAGAGTCGAGTCCTAAAGGAGGAAGTCCGTGGCTGTCAATCACTACGTACTCAGCCCGTACACAGGCAACTCTAACAGTTGCCTTATTTCCGACGACTACTGCGTCGGGCTCAACGGACCAGGGGCCTATTGCCCAACCGCGGGATCGAGCCCTCATCCGAAACCTGGCGGCTTTAGCTCACCCCTCGACCTGATCACGGGAGGAGTTCAGAAGAACGTGCACCTCTTCGCGACCCCCGGGGTCAAAAGCGCTCGAATCGAGCATACCACCACCTGCAACCAGCAGGGCTCGTGCAAGGGTACAGCCACCGACCATGCGCTCCGCATTACCATGTACGGTGGCCTGAACGCAGGCGGGACCTTTATCGGGGTGTTTTACCTCGGACATTGCACGAATCGCATAGCTGCAGGCGTCTACAACCTGAGCTATGGGCCGGTTGGGGGCGGCGACTGGATCTCCTACCTGCTCAACGTAGGGAAAACGGGCCCCCCTTGTACCTCCGCCAGCTGCTCCACGACCTACCACTGCCACCTGGGGCGAGGTGCAGGGAGCGTAGCTGTCAATCCCCAAGTCAACTGCCCCAACTACGCGTACGAGGCGGTCACGTGGATCTATCGCTATCTGGCCTGATAGGGACCCGCTCTCGCTGCGGAGACCTCGTGGCGGCCGGTCTAGTGTTAAGTACGGCTGCACTAAGCATCGCAGTCGCTTGCGGCGACGACGATGCGGAGAACCGCCCATGCCCCGTGAACGATGCCGCGTGTTCCGCTGCCGTCAGTCTGGAGGGGCAACTTGACGATGGGGCGGTGGCGGAGCTGGTTTCGCGGTCGCGCGCCGACGAACATGTTTGCCCGGGGCCGGTGGCCACAGCCCATGGGGAACCTTTCCCCTTGTGCAACGGCGCAACCGTCGGCGAGGTGCGAACCGGCTACACCATAGCGAACGACTCGGCATATCTGGTGCTGTCGGAAGAGGCCATGGCGGCCCGCTTCGAAGAGGTCTCGGGCGCGACTGGCGGGCCGGACTGGCGAGTTGTTAGCCTGGCGTGCCCGGCCGCCGGAGGTGGCTCCCGGTGTCAGGACAAGGTCCTCGTCGGGCTGGCACAGTTGACGCCCTCAGGGGAACCGGTGCCGGAGGCGGGCGCTATGCTCATGGAACTCGCACTTGACGGCGGCGAGTGGGAGATCGTGCTCCTGACGCAGGGCTTCTTCTTCGGTTACCTGGACCTTGTTCTGGAGGGCGGAGACCTCCCGGCCGAGCCGCCCCATGCGGCGTTCGAGGGATTCGCCAGCGTCACAGTTTGGCGTCCGCGCTAGCCTCCAGATCGCTGTGATTGAAGACATACTGGTGCGTACGAGCACGAGCGCCCTCGCCCTTGTTCTGACTCTCAGCGGGTTGATGAAACTTCGCGACCGTTGGAGGTTCATCGCGACGGTCCGGACGTGGCAGGTCTTCTCGCCTTCCGGTGCGCGTGTGGTCGCGGCGTTCCTACCGATGACCGAGCTGGCGGTTGGCATCCTCGGGTTCGTCTCACTCGTTGCCCCGCCGCTGGCCCCAGCGGCCCGCATGACAATTGCCGGGATGTTCGGTCTGTTCACGGTGGGTCAGATGGTGATCCTGATCCGGGCCAAGAGTGCTGCCTGCGGGTGCTTCGGCAAGCCTCACCGAATCGGGCAGCGCTCCATCGCTCGATCCGGGCTCCTGTTTGGCCTGAGCCTGGTACCCTTCGCCGCCTTTGCGGCCGTTTGACAGCGCGGAACGAGGGCGGAAGGATCCCTCGCAGTGGAAGCGAAGCTCGCGGAGTATTTGGCCGGCAAGATGCCCGGCGCCACCGATGTGACCATCTCGAACCTGTCCCGCATCCCCGGGGGAGCCTCCCGGGAGACGTGGAGGTTCGACGCGGCGTGGCGGAACGGCGAGGGGGAGACGGCACAGCAGGGGTTCGTGCTGCGGCGCGACCCGCCGGCGAGCCTGCTGGAGACCGACCGGGAGGTGGAGTACGCCTTCTACTCCGCTTTCGAGGGCTCCCGTGTCCCCGTGCCGAGGATGCGCTGGCTGGAGAATGGCACGAACCTGCTCGGGAGTCCGTTCTTCATCATGGAGCGCATCGATGGCTGCGACGCCCGTACAGGCACCGTCCTCGAGGCCCACTACAACGATGCCCGGCCCACGATCGCCCGGCGGATGTACGAAATCCTGGGCGCGATGCACCGCTTCGACTGGCTCGGGACGGAGCTCGAGCGGCTGGGCACGCCACCCGCCCCGGACGAGTGCTGGCGGCGCGAACTGGAGCACTGGGAGCGCATCATCGACGACAACGAGCTGAGCCCCCAGCCGATCATCCGCGCGGCAATCCGGTGGCTGCGGACGAATCCGCCGCCTCCCGCCCAGCGGGTCACGGTGGTGCATGGCGACTACCGGGTCGGGAATTTCCTCTACCGGACGGATGGCGAGATCCACGGCGTCGTGGACTGGGAGATGGCGCACCTTGGGGACCCCATTGAGGACCTCGCGTGGTCATTCATGGAGGCGTGGGAGTGGGCCCGGAACGGGCTCAAGGGCGGCATCATCTCGGCCGGCGATGCGATTCGGGTCTATGAGGGAGCCTGTGGGATCACCGTTGACCCCGAGGCGCTGCACTGGTGGGATGTGTTCAGCAGCGTCAAGGCACAGGGTATCTGGCTCACTGGCGCGAAGTCCTTCCAGGAGGGGCGCACGAACGAGCTCATCCTCGCGTTCACGGCCTACTGGCTGATCAATTTCCAGGACGAGATCTGCCTGCGGTCGCTCGGGAGGGGTGCATGAAGCCCGAGCCGCCACGCGTCCTACAGGGTGTGATGATCAACCTCGTCATGAACGTGTTGCCTGAGGTCTCCACACCTCACGGACAGCAGACCGTTCAACTGGCGGCGGGACTCGTGAACATGGTCGCACAGGAGTTCGACCGCGCCGCCGACCGTCTCGTCACTGAGCGGTCCGCGCTTGCCGTGCTCTTCGGCGATGCAGCCACGAAGGTGACCGAGCCCGGCCTCCACGCCCGGCTCGATGCCGCCGCCAACCTGGCGCCTCCCGCGTCACTCAGCGTGAACGCGCTTCAGTCTGAGAACGACCGGCTCCGGGCGCTGCTCGGCGAGCTGCTTGAGCACGTCGAGGCTCTGGACGCACCCTGGGCGCAGGCCCTGGAGGGGGCCATCTGGGAAGAACTCAGGGAGTCGACCCGGCGCCGCCACCTCGCCAGCGGACTTGCATGAGGGACGCCATCAGGGACCTCCTCGCCCGCTACAGCCCGGCGACGGTGGAGCCATCGCCGGAACGCGCTAATGCGGGCGTC
>CAYPAZ010000012.1:0-19325 GCA_964408835.1 uncultured Anaerolineaceae bacterium | reverse complement strand
CACTGCACCGCGAGCAAGAACCCCCCATGCCCCGGTATCTCCGCCCCCTCAACCACCCCGTCCGGGGCCCACGCCACCGCTTTCAACGCCTCCCCCACCCGCCCCACCGACTGGTGGTGCCGCGAGTTCACCCGCACCTCCGTAGACCCCAACACCTTCGCCAGCGCGCTGCCCTCCTCCACCCGCACATCGTGGTACGGCTCCTCGCCCGGCTCCCCTCGCTGCTGCTGGCTCGGCACCCCGTGCGCCAGCGCGCCCTCCACCATCGAAGGCACGTCCTGTATTAGCGAACCTCCCCGCGCCACGTTCAACACCTGCATCCCCCGGCACACCGCCAGCAAAGGCACCTCCCGTTCCAACGCCCACTCCACAAGCCCTACCTCCAGCTTGTCCCGCGCCTCCGAAACCCACTCCATCCTCACCGACTCGTGCGGCTCCTCTCCGTACCTTGCCGGGTCGACATCCCCCCCACCCGTCAGCAATAACCCGTCCAGCCTCGAAAGCGTCCCATCCAGCGCCTCTCCCTCGAGCTGAGGCGGCAACAACACCGGGATCCCGCCCGCCGCCTGCACCGCAGCCATGTACCCCGCATTCAGCTGCGCCCCTGCCTTTCGGCCCGGTCGCGCTCTCACGTCCCCCATCGTCACGCCGATGAATGGCCCCATGCCCCTATCCTACCCGCCCCGGCCATCGCGCCAGGATCTCCTTCACGCTCTCGGCGGCCACCGGGCGAAAGTCACGGTAGTGGTTTCCCACAGCTTCGAGGTCCTCCAGCTCGTACGGGCAGATGACTTCGTCCGCCTCCAGGCGCAGCGCCGCCGTGGTCGATGCGGCTCCCACCGGCGCCGCCACCACCGTGCGGGCCGCCCCTTGTGCTTTCGCTGACCTCACCGCCGCGATCGCCGTCGCCCCTGTCGCGATCCCGTCGTCCACGATGATCACCGTCCGCCCCGCCAGCGAGAGTCGCCGCCGGCCCTCGAATTCCGCCTCTCCCTTCCGCGCCTCCTCCATCTGCGCCGCCCGCTCCCGCGCCACGTACCCTGCTCGCGCACCGGTAAGGCTCGCCAGCCTCTCATCGAGATAGTAACTCCCGTCCGCCGCCACCGCCCCGATCGCCAGCTCCGGCTGGTGTGGTGCTCCAACCTTGCGCGCCACCATCACGCCCAGCGGCGCACCCAGCGCCTCAGCAACCTCCGCCGCCACAGGCACCCCTCCACGAGGGATCGCCAGCACCACCGCGCCAACGATCCCACGCGCGACCACCGCCTCCGCGCGCCCGGTCTTTGAACCTCGCCATCGTTCACCTCGCGGATGGGCCTCAGCCCCAACGGTACGCCACGCCCGCGCTCCCCGTGCGTCAACCACTACCCGATGACCGGCGTCGACACGCCCAGCCCTCAGGCCGTCGCTGCCCGCCCCGCCGCCTCCGTCCCCGAGATCCGCCCGAACACGGCCCCCCGGATCACCGAACTCGCTCCCGGATAGTTGAAGTAAAAGAACTCCCCCATCGTCTCCCCGGCGGCATAGAGGCCCTCCATCACCGCGCCCCGCGTATCCATCACCCGGGCCTGCGCGTCGCACTTCAGCCCACCGAACGTGAACGTGATCCCGCCCGTCACCGGGATCGCGATATACGGCGGCGCCTCCAATGGCAGCGCCCAGTTGCTCTTCGGCGGCGAAATCCCCTCCGTTCGCTTCCCGTCCAACCGGTCGAGGTCGTACTCCCCCGGTTGCACTGCCGCGTTGAACCCCGCCACCGTCTCCATAAGGTTCTCCCGCGGCACCCCCATCAGGTCCGCCAGCTCCCGCAACGACCCCGCCTCCAGCGGAGGCCCAACCGGACGCCACGCCCGCGCGAACTCCTCCCGCTGGTACGCCTGCTGGTCGAACAGACACCACGCCTCACCGCCTGCCTGCTCCACGATCTGCTTGCTGAATCGCACGTACGTGTGGTCGCGGAAGTCCTCCCCCTCGTCGATGAACCGCCGCCCCTCCTGGTCCACGAAGATCCCCATCTGGTAGTTGTAGAGCGCCGTCACCCCACACTCGATCTTCGGCGACCGCGCATCCAGCACCGCCGAGTGATAGTCCCCCCACTGCCCCGCCGGCTGCGCCCCCGCCGCGATGGCCATCATCAAGCCCTCGCCCGTGTTGTACCGGCTGCCCCGGAGGATCAACGAGTCCGCGAACCGCCCCAGGTGCTGCACCCGCATCTGCACATTCGCCTGGAATCCCCCGCATGCCAGCACCACCCCGCCCCGCGCTTCCACGTCCACCACCCCCTCCGGCCCCACCGCCCGAACCCCAACGACGCGCCTCCCCTCGTCCACGATCAGGTCCTGTACTCCTGTCTCGTAGCTCACCACTCCGCCCGCGCCTTCCAGCCGCCGATGCAGCAGGTCCACCAGCCCTTTCCCACCCGCCGCCGGACTCCGCCGGTACCCGGCTGTGTGGGGATACCCCGCCTCCCACTCCAGGCCCAGCCCGGTGAGCCATTCCGCGGTCTCCCGCGCGTTCTCACACAACGTCCGGATGAGATCCGGGTTCGCCCGCCCCCGCGAAATCCGCATCAGGTCCGAGTACATCTCCTCCACCGAGTAGTCTCGCGGCCCGAACTCGTCAGCCTCGTGGGGAAATCGCATCTGCGCATCCGCGAACGACGTGTTCCCACCCCGCCGTTCCCGGGGCGCTTTCTCCAGCAACACCACCTCCGCTCCCGCCTCCCGTGCCCCCATCGCCGCGCACAAGCCCGCCACCCCGCCGCCAACCACTACCACATCGAACTCGAAGTGCTCCCCCGCGCCGCTGCTCCCCTTCGCAATCACCATCCGCGGAGTATATCGACCCGCTCCGTTCCCGTTCCTCCCAGCTCACTCCAGCGACTCAAACACCTCCACCGCCACCGGCATCAGCGCATCCACATCCCAAACGTTCGACCACACCATCGTCAGCACGTCCCCGTTGAACCAGTGGACTGACCACGGCTCCTCCATGTGGAAGACCGCCTCCACCCCCCCAATCGTCCCCGTCCCGAACGGCCCGCTGACCTGCACCGTGCACCCCGGCTCCCGCAGCATCCGCAGGATGACGATCGAGCCTCCATCCTGATCCTCGAACGTCAGGCCGAAGGCCGTCGTCTCCAGGGCCCCGGTCGTGAACAGAGTCATGTCGCTCCTGAACTCGATCAGGTCCCAGCCGGGGGGCAAAGTCGGGGCACGCACGTACAGCGGGTACCGCTCGTCCAGTTGTGAGTACCGTAGCCCCACCCGGCTGATTGAACTCCTCTCCGCCCAGGAGTAGGGCCGCCACACCTCGGCTCCGTCCCGAAACGCGCACACCTCCAGCGGACTCCCCTCCGGGACTATCTCGAACCGGCCATAGATGCCTGGCCCCTGTGTCGGGGTGGCTTCCGGTGTCGCCGTCGGTGTTGCGGTGGCCGCAGCTGGCGCCATCGGCGTCGCCTCGTCCCCTGCCGTCGCCACCAACACTGCCACTGCCGCCCCCGCACCCACCACCGCTACGCCGACTCCGGCTGCCCACTTCCACGTCACCGCTCCCGCCACCATCGTCCCCGCTCCTCTCAGCCGGCTCGCCATCGAATCCTCCTCCCGCCACCACTCCGCCGCCTCCTCCCGTGACCCCACGCCAAGGCGCTCCAGGATCTCCGCCACGTGGTACTTCGCCCCGTCGAGCGTTATCCCCAGCCGCTCGCCGATCTCTGCCTTCGTCAGCCCCTGCGCGATGAGCGCGAGCACCTCCCGCTGCCGCGCCGTCAGGTCGCGCCGCGTCATCTTGCGGTAATGGGCCCTCCCCTCTCGGCCCGTCATACCGAAGACTGTACCCGCCCCGACCTCCGAAATCTCCTACCCGATTGCGACTCCAACAGATCGCAATATCATCCACCGCCCCGCGTGCAGATGTGGCGGCTACTCCACCGCCCTACCGCGCCCCCGCCGCCCGCGACCGTCGCGCCGCATAGGCCGCCTTCCCACGCGCGCTCCGCTCCTGCAGCTTCTGGTTCGCAACCGCTCGCTCCGCCTCCGGCCGCGCCGGCGTCATCTTCCCCGGCTCCAGCGATGGCGTCGTGTAGCTGCAGTTCGGGTAGTTCCAGCACCCGTAGAACGTCCCCCGCTTCGACTTCTTCTCCACCAGCTGCCCCGTCTCCGGCTCCTCCGGGCACGCCACCCCCACCGGCACCCCGGCCCGGAAGTCGCATGTCCCGGCCTCGCGGTTCACGCAGTCCACGTAGGCCCCGTACGGCCCGGTTTTCTGGACGAGGCTCCCGCCGTCCTTCGGGCACACGATCCCTTCGACCGGCCGCGGCTCGTTGGTCGAGGCAGGCTGGCCCTCTTCCGTGAGCGGCCGCGCGTTCTTGCACTCCGGATACCGCGGGCATGCGAGGAACTTCCCGTTCCGGCCCCACTTCACCACCAGGTTCGCCTCACCGCACACATCGCACAGGATGTCCGTGGCCTCCTGCTGCTTCGGTGCTGTCGCCTTCGCCGACTCCACCCGCCCGCTGAACTCGTCCCAGAACGTGCTCGTCATCTCCGCGTACTTCCGCTTCCCCTCCGCGACATCGTCCAGCTGCTCCTCCATCCGGCTCGTGAATGGCACTGCCACGTAGTCGTCGAAGTACTCCACCAGCAGGTCGTTCACCAGGAATCCCAGCTCCTGGGGCACCAGCGCTCGGCCGTCTTTCTTCACGTAGTCGCGCTTCTGCACCGTCTGCACGATCGTCGCGTACGTGCTCGGCCGCCCGATGCCCTTCTCCTCCAGGGCCTTGACCAGTGAAGCCTCCGTGAACCGCGCCGGCGGCTCCGTGAAATGCTGCTTCGATTCGATTGCGCGCTGATCCAGCGCCTCGCCCTGCTCCAGTTCCGGCAACGATGTCTGCGCACCTTCCTCCTCCTCCTCCGTCGGCTCCTCATGCGCGTCCACGCCGTACACCGCCCGGTGGCCCGCGAAGATCAGCCGGCTCGCGCTCGAACGGAACGCGCCCCGCAGTTCGCCCGCCTCCCGGGCCTCAATGTCCACCGACATCGTCGCGTAGCGGGCGTCCGACATCTGGCTCGCCATGAACCGCTGCCACACCAGCGTGTAGGTCCGCAGCTGGTCCCGGTCCAGCACATTGCCCAGGCTCTCCGGGGTCCGTTCAGGCGAAGTCGGCCGGATCGCCTCGTGGGCTTCCTGCGCGTTCCTGCTCCGCGTCCGGTACACCCGCTCCTTCTCCGGCACGAACGCATCCCCCCACCGCCGCTCGATATACCCTCGCGCCTCGCGTCGCGCCAGCGGCGACACGTTCAGCGAGTCCGTCCTCATGTAGGTGATCAGGCCGACAGGCCCCTGCCCCGGCACGCTCACGCCTTCGTACAGCTGCTGTGCCAGGCTCATCGCCCGCGCCGCACCCATGCCAAGCCGGTTGCTCGCGGCCTGCTGGAACGTGCTCGTCGTAAACGGCGGCGCCGGGCTCTCCTTCCGCTCGCCCTTCTTCACCCCGCTGACAGCGAACTCCGACCGCCGGAACGCCTCGACCAGCCCTTCCGCCGTCGCCTCGTCCGGGATCGCCGGTTCACCCCGGTCCAGCGCGTCAGGCTTCGGCGCGCGAAGCCACCGCTTCCCCTGCTCCGGCAGCTTCACCAGGTCCGCCGTGAAGCTCTCCCGGCCCCTCGCCAGCGAGGCGTGGATGCTCCAGTACTCCTGCGGGCGGAACGCCTGGATCTCGCGCTCCCTTTCTACGATTATCCGCAGCGCCACACTCTGCACCCGCCCCGCCGATGCGCTCCGTGCCACCTTCCCCTGCACGAACCACGTCAACGGGAACCCGATCAACCGGTCAAGCACCCGCCGCGTCTGCTGTGCGTCCACCAGGTTCATGTCCAGTTGCCCCGGGTGCCGGAACGCTTCCTCAATCGCCGGCTTCGTGATCTCGTGGAACACCACCCGCGAGGACTTCTCCTCCGGGATCCCTGCCGCCTCCCGGATGTGCCACGCAATTGCCTCGCCCTCGCGGTCCGGGTCGGTCGAGAGGTAAACCCGCTCCGCCGCCTTCGCCGCCTCCGCGATCTGCTTGACCACCTGGGTCTTGTCGATTCCCCGCGCCTTGTCCTTCACCACGACGTACTTCGGCCGGAAGTCTCGGTTCTCGATATCCGTCACCCCATACCCGTAGTTCGGCAGATCCCGGACATGCCCAACCGAAGCGATGACCCGGTAGTCATCCCCAAGGATCGCCTCCACCGTCCTCGCCTTGGCCGGGGACTCCACGATCACAAGATTGGGCGCGTGCTTCCCGCTCGCAGCCCGGCCGTTGCCGCTGGCTGGACGAGTCACCTTGCGCCGTGGAGTGGCAGACCGGGTCCGCCCCCGAGTCCGTGTTGTCTGTGCTGTCGTCACGTATCAGTCCTGCGTTGCGAAGGCCGCCTCGTGCGGCGGCCCGTATTCCGAGAGTAGAGAGCCTCCCCCGTCTTTGTCGAGTCTAGAGACCATCACAACGAGCATTCGACCACTTCGGTGGCCCCCAGAAGCCTGTCACATCGGGGTCATGTTCACTCGTCTTGTTGGTGAAGCGCCGCGTCGGAACTTTTCCGCCGCTTCCGGCGTTAGGTACTTCGAACGGAGCGCCCGGCCACCGGGTGGCGCGGACACTCCAATCCAAAGTGGCCCTCAAGTCGCAACCCCCACGGTGCGATGATAGGGCCACTTCCAGGAAGGCTTTCAGGACAATGGCACTCGCACTCTCGTCCATCGCTCCACTTCCTGTCCGCGGGCTCCCGGTCGACCAGTTCGCCCGCGAAGCCGCGCGCCCCCGCTCCGTCATCGTCGACCTCCGCGACCGCGCCGACGTCCTCGCCAGCGGGTTCATCCCCGGCGCCATCAACATCCCCCTTGGCGTGCTCCAGGTCCGCGCCAATTGGCGCAGTCCGGCCAGCGTCCCCGCCCTCGGGCCCTCAGTGCCGGTCCTGCTTTACGGCGCCGGCCCGGCGACCTCCTCCCATGCGGCCCGGATCCTCCGCGACCTCGGCTTCACCGACGTCGCATACCTCGAGGCCAGCTTCACCACCTGGCAGGAATCTGCTCGTCCCACGGTCGTTTGATCGGCCGCTGGGACGCTATCATCCCCCGAAGTGGCCACCCAGGACGATGTCCGCCGGATCTCGCTCGCCCTCCCCGAGACCGAAGAGGAGGAGGGCCGCTTCGCGTTCTCCGTACGAAACAAGGGCAAACTCAAGTCCTTCGCCTGGGTCTGGATGGAACGTCTGGAACCGAAGAAGGCCCGCGTCCCCCAGCCCGAGGTGGTAGCCCTCCGCGTCGCTAGTCTCGAAGAGAAGGAGATGCTCCTCTCCACCGGCGAGCAGAAGTTCTTTACCGAGCCCCACTACAACAACTTCCCCGCCATCCTCGTCCGCCTCCCCATGGTCGATCCGGATGAGCTCGACCTCCTGATCACGCACGCCTGGGCTTGCCAGGCCCCCCGCCAACTCGTAGCCGAACTCGGACTCTAGCGCCCGGCGATCCGCGTCCGGCTCACGCCCTCCGGTACCGCTGCGGTCCCTCCTGCCGCACCAGGCCCTTCAGCTCCATCATCGTTAGCACAGCCCCCACCGCTGCGACCGCCATGCCGCTTTTCCGCGCCACCTCGTCGATGTGCAGCACCTCCTCCCCGAGGTGATGCAGCACCTTCCCTTCCTCCGCCGTCGCCGATGGCCGGGTCGCCTTCGTCTCGTCGGCGCCCGCCGTCTCCCTGACCAGCCGGTATTGCGCCCCGGCCCCGAGCAGGTTCAGCTCCTCCAGCAACTGCTCCGGCGTCGTCACCAGCTTCGCGGTGTTCTCGCGGATGAGCTGGTTCGTGCCCCGGCTCTGTCGGCTGAACACGCTCCCCGGGATCGCGAACACGTCCCGCTGCTGCTCAAAGGCCCAGTTTGCCGTGTGCAGAGCCCCGCTTCCTTCCCCGGCCTCTACCACCAGCACCGCCTTCGCTAGCCCCGAAAGAATCCGGTTCCGCCGCGGAAAGTAGTCTGGCCGTGCAGGGATCCCCGGCGGATACTCGCTCACAAGGCAGCCGTTCTCCTCGATCCGCTTCGCTAGCCCCGCGTTCTCAAGCGGGAACACCTTGTCCAGCCCGCCCGCCAGAACCGCGACCGTGGGTGCGCCATTGTCCACCGCTACCCGATGCGCGATCGCGTCGATCCCTCGCGCCAGACCGCTCACGATTCCCACCCCCGCCTGTGCCATAGCCGCACAGAAGTGCTCCGTCACCTGCCGCCCGTACGGCGTCACCCCCCGCGTCCCGACCACCGCCACCGGCCGAGCCAGCTCCGGCCCCACACTCCCCCGCACGAAGATCACAGGCGGGCTCTGTGGGATCTCCCTCAGCAGCGAAGGGAAGTCCTCGTCCAGCCAGGTCCTCGCCTGGATCCCATGCTCCTCGAGCGCCCTGAGCTCCCGTTCTGGCTCGAACGTCCGGCGCCCTTTCTCAAACGCCCGCACGTACTGCGGGTCAAGCCCCGCTCCCCCGATCTCCTCCGCGTTCGCTTTCCATGCGCTCCCCATATCGCCAAACCGCGCCAGCAGCAAGGAAAAGTTCGTGCTGCCGAGCCCCGCCCGCCGCAGCGCAAGCCAGTAGGGAAGATCCGCGTGGGCCATGATTCCGCGGGACTATACCATCGTCGCGCCTACGCCCGCGCGGCCGTCCCCTCAGCCGGCTCCTCGTGCTCCACCCGTGTGATCCGCAGCCGCCTCACCCGCCGCCCCGACATGCTCAGCACGCGCAGTCGCAGCCCGTTGATCGCGAGCTCGTCCCCCACCGTCGGCAGTCGCCCGAGTTCGTGGATAAGAAAGCCGCCGATCGTGTCGTACTCCTCCGAATCCACCGCGAACCCGAACAATTCCCGCAGCACGTCCGTCGGCGCGCCCGCGTCAACGACAGCCTCGTCCTCCGAGATAACCTCCGTCGTCGGCCGGCTCACGTCGTACTCGTCCTCAATCTCGCCCACGATCTCCTCCAGCAGGTCCTCGATCGTCACGATCCCCGCTGTCCCCCCGTACTCATCCACCACAATCGCAAGGTGCGTCCGGCTCCCGCGCATCTCCCGCAGCAGGTCGTCCAGCCGCTTCGACTCCGGGATGTACACCGGCTCGCGCAGGATCTCCGCCAGCGTGGTCTCGCGCGTGCCATTCGCCAGCGTGCGCAGCACATCTTTCGCGTACACGATCCCAACCACGTCATCGATGGTCTCCCGGTACACCGGGATCCTGCTGAACCCTCGCTCGTTGACCACTCGCGAGACCTCCTCCAGCCCCTCCTCGATATCCACCCCCGCGATGTCAATCCGCGGAACCATGATCTCCCGCGCAGTCTTGTCTTCGAGCGCGATGATCCCTCGGATCATCCGCCGCTCCTCCTCCTCCACCCCACCCTGGGCCTCCTCTCGCTCCACCAGCGAAAGGATGTCGTCCTCCCGCGACACCAGGTCGAACGGGACCACCCGCAACGTCCGCGCAAGCACCTTCGCCGGCAGCGAAAGAACGAACGCCGGGATCCCGAACACCCAGCCCACCAGCAACGCCACCCCGCTCAGCCGCAAAGCCGCGTACTCCGGTCGCCGCGCCGCCAGCAGCCCCACCGTCATCTGGACCACCGCCACGTACGCGCCGCCCACGAGCCCGATCCCGAACGCCCCGCGCCATGGCCCAAACTCCCCCGCCCCGAGGTACGCGAACGTCGCCACCGTCACCGACGCGAACGTGATCCGCGCCGTCGTCAGCGGTCCCAGCACATCCCGCGGTTGATCCACCGTCCCCGCGATCCTCACCGCCCTCCAGTCACCTCTCGTCGCCAGCGATTGAATCCGCGCATCGTTGGCCCGTTCCAGCGCCGTCTCCGCGGCCGCCGCAAGCCCCAGGGCGACCGTGCTCCCCGCGATGATCAGCAGCGCCACCAGCACGTCAGCCTCCATCACGCCCTCCCGCTCCCCGTCCCACCCCGATCGGCCGGGCGGGCATCCCCACCACAGTCACCCCCGGAGGCACATCCTCCGTCACCACGGCCCCTGCCCCCGTCTTCGATTCGTCCCCCAGCGTCACCGGCGCCACCATCATCGTGTCGCACCCCACGAATACCCGGCGCCCGATCGTCGTCCGGTGTTTCGAAACCCCGTCGTAGTTACACGTAATCGCCCCTGCCGCGATGTTCGTCTCCTCCCCCACATCCGCGTCGCCCACGTAGCTGAAGTGGTGCATCTTCACCCCTCGCCCGATGACCGAGTTCTTCACCTCCGCGTAGTTCCCAAGCTCGCAGTCCTCCCCGATTTCCGCACCCCCTCGCACATGTGCGAACGGCCCAACGCGCGTCCCTGCCCCCACGGCGGAGTCTTCCACCACCGAAGCCTCGACCCTGCAGCCCGCGCCTATCCGTGCGTTGCGCAACGTCGTCCCCGGCCCGATTTCGGCCCCCGCCGCCACCTCCGTCGCCCCGTACACATAGCAGTTGGGATGCAGGGTCACGTCCGCCTCTAGCTGCGCTCCGGCGTCAATGTAGGTCGTTGCCGGGTCGACGACCCGAACGCCGGCCAGCATATGACCACGGAGGATCCGTTCCCGCATCAGGCGCTCCGCCTCCGCCTGCATCACCCGGTCGTCCACACCCAACAACTCGTCCGCCGCCGCCTCCACGGCCAGGGCTGGCGTCCCCTGCTCATATGCCATCCGTGCCAGCTGCGTCAGGTAGTACTCGCCCTTCGGACTTGCCTCAAGGCGCTCCACGTTCTCCCAAAGCCACCGTGCCTGGAGCGCGTACTGCCCGCCGTTGACCTCCACCGCCCCCGGTGGCCCATCCCAGTCCGCGGCCTCCACGATCCCCGTCACCCTTCCGTCTGAGTCGCGCCCCACGCGGCCCAGTGCGCCCGGCTCCTCCATCGTGCACGAAACGAACGCCATCGGGCTCGCGCCCGCTGCAGCCGCGAGCCTCGCCAGTGTCTCCGGCAGGATGAGCGGCACGTCACCGTTCAACACGATCACCCTCTCGCACTTCTCAAGGGCCTCCCTGCACCGCCTGACCGCGTCCCCCGTCCCCAGCAGTTCCGTCTGCTCCACGAAACTGACCTCTCGCCCCGCCAGCGCCTCACGCACCGCCGAAGCCCCGTGCCCCACCACCACCGCCGTCACCGCCGCGGAGAGCACACTCCCCGCATCCAGGACGTGCTCCACAAGCGGGACGCCGCAGACCGGCTGCAACACCTTCGGTAGCACCGACTTCATTCGGGTCCCTCGCCCCGCCGCAAGCACGATCAGTCCAGTCTTGGTCATTCGGTCATGCAGCGCGTTAGGCCGCGTTCGTAACGCCGGCCCGGATGAGACGGGAAGCGAGAGCCTGGAGGTTCGTCGTCTGTGCGCATAACGGACGCGCATGGCGTCCGTCATGCAATGTAGGTACCCTCCGGAACCCCTGTCAAGATGCCCCCCTCGACACGGCTCCCCCACTCTCCGTAGCATGAAGTTCACGCATGCCCAACCCACCTCGTACCTCCGACGAGATTCGTGAAGCTTTCGTCGCTTTCTTCAAAGAGCGCGGCCACCTCGTGTTGCCCGGTTGGCCCCTCGTCCCCGTCGGCGACCCCACTTCCCTCTTCACCTCCGCCGGGATGCAGCAGTTCAAGCCCGTCTTCTTGGGCGAACAGCAGCCCCCTGCCCAACGCGCCGTCACCGTGCAGCGCTGCTTCCGTACCACCGATATCGAAGAGGTCGGGGATTACAGCCACCTCACCTGCTTCGAAATGCTCGGCAACTTCAGCTTCGGCGACTACTTCAAGCAGCAGGCCATCGAGTGGGCCTGGGAACTCCTCACGGGCGTCTATGCCATAGACCCATCTCGCCTCCACGCCACCATCTACCTCACCGATGAACACGCCTATCGCTACTGGCGCGAAGTCGGCCTCCCCCACGAACAGATCCACCGCCGCGACGAGGACCTGAACTACTGGTTCGGCTTCCCCAACGACACTCCCGGCGCCAGTGGCCCCTGCGGCCCGGATACGGAGATCTACTTCGATCATTTCCCCGAGCGCGGCCCTCTCGACCATCAGATGCCCCTCGACGAGTGCGCTCGCCGTAAGCTCGGGGTCGGCTATGACGAAGACCGCTTCCTCGAAATCTGGAACCTCGTCTTCATGGAGCTCTACCAGGCCCCCGATGGCGCCCGTACACCGCTCCCCCAGCAGAACATCGATACCGGCTCCGGCCTCGAACGCGTCGCCGCC
The DNA here is from genome assembly GCA_964408835.1 of uncultured Anaerolineaceae bacterium. GTDB lineage: Bacteria > Chloroflexota > Dehalococcoidia > Tepidiformales > Tepidiformaceae > CAYPAZ01. Next base: position 7,068 of record CAYPAZ010000012.1, on the reverse strand, counting down.
GTCCTCCAGGGCAAAACCTCCGTCTTCGAAACCGACATTTTCCTTCCCATCCTCCAGGAAGCCGCCGCCATCGCCGGGGTCGACTACTTCGGCCCCTCCTGCACCGAACAGCAGGGCTACGCCATCCGCGCCATGTCCGAGCACACCCGCGCCGCCACCATGCTCATCGCCGACGGAGTCGTCCCCTCGAACGAAGGCCGCGGCTACGTCCTCCGCCGGGTCATCCGCCGCGGCATCTTCTACGCTCGCAGCATCGGCGTCGCCGAGCCGTTCACCGCCCGCCTCGCCGAAGCCGCAATCGAAAAGCTTCGCACCGGCCACCCCCACGTCGAAGAGAACCGCGACTTCATCCGCCGCGCCCTCCAGGGCGAGGAAGAGCGGTTCCTCCGTACGCTCGGCGCCGCCTCCCATCGCCTCGATGGCCTCCTCGATGACGCCGCCGCCCGCGGCCAGACCAGTGTCCCCGGCGACGGGGCATTCAGCCTCTACGACACCTACGGCCTGCCCCTCGAACTCACTACGGAGCTCGCGTCCCGGCGCGGCTTCACCGTAGATGCAGAAGGCTTCGAGCTCGCCATGGACGCCCAGCGTGCTCGCGCCCGTCAGCAGGCAAAGTTCTTCCAGCCCGACGCCTCCGGTGCCTTCGCCACGCTGGAAGACCACAGCGCCTTCGTCGGCTACTCCCGCGTCGATGCCGACTCTCGCATCGTCGCCATCAGCCGCGACGGTCAACTCCACGACCTCGCCCGCGTCGGCGAAGAGTGTGAAGTCGTCCTCGATACCACACCCTTCTACCCCGAAGGCGGTGGCCAGGTCGGCGACCGTGGGAACCTTCGAGGCCCCTCCGGCGTCTTTACCATCGAGGACACGCAGGCCACCGGCGGCGCCATTGTCCACCGCGGCCGGGTCGCCGAAGGCGAACTTCGCCCGGGGGATTCCGTTGAAGCTTCGGTCGACCACTCATGGCGCGCTGGCTCCACTCGCAACCACACAGGCACCCACCTCCTCCACGCCGCCCTCCGCGCCATCCTCGGGCCTCACGTCCGCCAGCAGGGCTCCCTCGTCGGTCCTGAGCGGCTCCGGTTCGACTTTACCCATCTCGAAGCAACAGACAGGCAAGCTCTTATCGAAGTGCAAGCCTTGGCCAACGACCGCATCCGCGCCGACCTCGAAGTCGCCTGGCGCAACACCTCCTATCGCCAGGCCATCGATGCTGGCGCCCTCGCCTTCTTCGGCGACAAGTACGGCAGCGAAGTCCGCGTCGTCGAAATCAAGGACGATCAGGGTGTCTTCAGCGCTGAACTCTGCGGCGGCACCCATGTTCATCACACCGGCCAGCTCGGCTTCGTCCACATCGTCCGCGAACAGGCCGTCGCCGCTGGCACTCGCCGCATCGAGGCCCTCACCGGACGGGGTGCGGAGACGTTCCTCCTTCAGCAGCAGGAAGTCCTCGCCCGACTCGCCCACAAGCTCTCCGTCGGCACCTCTGAAGTCGAGGAGCGTATCGATGCCCTCCAGGCTGACCTCGAGCGCCTACGGAAGCAGAACGAACACCTCGAGCGCCTTCGCACATCCACCATCACCCAGAGCCTGCTCGAATCGGTCGAGCGCGTCGGCGATGCCCAGCTCGTGGTCGCGCGCGTCGACGTCTCCTCCGCCGATGCCCTCCGCGATATCGCCGACCGCCTCCGCCAGCACCTCACATCCTCCCTCGTCGTCCTCGGCGCCGAGGTCGATGGCCGTCCTCAGTTCCTCGCCGCCGCCACCCGCGACCTCGTCGACCGCGGAGTCCATGCTGGCAACCTCATCCGCGATACCGCGAAGGTCGCCGGCGGCGGCGGTGGCGGTCGCCCCGACCTTGCCCAGGCTGGCGCCAGGGATCCGGGCCTCATTCCCGCCGCCCTCGAAGAAGCCAGGCGCCTTGGCAGGACCGCCCTCGCCGGGTGACACGCCATGACTGACGAGCGCCCTCCAGGGGATGACCTCCCGCCTTCAGACGAAGCTCCTGAAACCGAAGACGACGACGCCTACGTCCTCGAAGACTCCGAGTACTCGGTTGAAGAGCAGGAGTACGAGCCGGCTGGCCCCGCCGAGGGAATGGCCAGCGTCATCCGCATCGACCGCCATGATGACGTTGCCTCCGTCTGCGGGCGCATCGATACCGCGCCCACCTATTGGGTCATCCTCCACGCCCCGCGCGGTAACCGGAGCCTCAGCAACGAACTCGGCATGCGGCGGCTTCGCCGCCATGCCGAAGACAGCGGCCGTGCTGTTGCCTTCGCTACGCACTCTCCCTCGCTCGCGTCGCGCGCCCGCCAGGTGGGTATCCCCGCCGCCCGCACACCCGAAGCCGTACGCTGGGATGCAGGTGGCCGCACCATCCTCAGCTTCGGCCGTGGCCGCGCCCTCGTCATCCCCAGCCTCGGCCGCTACGTCCAGCCCCTGTTCCTGCTCGCCGTGGTGGTCATGTTCGGATTCCTCCTCATCGCCATGGCCCCCTCCGCCCGAGTCCTCGTGTATCCCGAAACCGAAACCCGCACCGCTACCATCACCATCACCGCCTCGACATCCCAGTCCGAAGTCGACCTCGACAATCTCCGTGTCCCCGCAGTCACCGTGACCGCCTCCCGCGAACTCACCCTCGTCCAGCCCACCACCGGCCTCGTGGAGCTTCCCGCTACCTTCGCGACCGCCGAAGTCCTCGTCACCAACCCCACCTCCCAGGCCGTCACCGTCCCCGAAGGCACCGTGCTCCTCGCCAGCCCCGACTTCCTCGGCTTCGAGTTCGTCGAGTCACTCATCGTCGAGCCCGGCGAGGAGGTCCCCGCGACCGTTCGCGCCCTTGAAGCCGGCCCCGGCCACAACCTCGGCGCCGGAACTGTCACCGGTTGGCTGGACGAGTCCCTCCGCGTTCTCACCGTCACCAACCCCGAACCCGCGTCCGGCGGCTCCGCCTCCCAGGCCCCCGCCGTCACCGGAGCCGATGTCATCGCAGTCCGTGACCAGGAAAACGCAATCAGGACCGCCGACGCGACCCGGCTGTTCCTCGTGGAGGAACGCCCCCGCGACGCCGTCTTCCTTGAAACCGTCGATGTGGAAGGCGTTGAGGTTGAACCCCCCGCCTCGATCGGCACCCGGACCGACCTCCTCATCGTCCGCTACCGCGTCGTCCTCACCGGCGAAGCCATCCAGGAGTCCGTCCTCGAACAACTCGCCCGCGCCGTCCTTCGCGGAGGCGCCGAAGGCACGTTCGTTCCCGGCAGCGTCTCCGCCATCCAGGTCGGCCCCGGCCAGTTCAACGCCGCCACCGGCGAACTCACCGCCACCTTCGAAGTCTCCGGCGATTTCGCCGCCGATCTCACCACGGATGAGGTCCGGGCGGCTGTCAAGGGCAAGACCCAGTCCGCCGCGAAGGCTGTCCTGGCGGACCGCTACGGAATGGACGACACCAGCATCAAGCTCACCCCCGGCTTCGCCCCGTGGATGCCCCGCTTCGACTTCCGCATCGATGTCGAGTTCCGTCCCCGCTCTGAGCTTGAACCCCCGACCGAGGAAGGGGACGATGAGACGAACGGCGGCACAGCCACACCGGCCCCAACGGCTGAGCCCGAACCTACCCCCACGGAAGAGCCATGATCAGCGCCCGCATCCCGCGCCTCCTCGCCCTCGACTTCGGCTCGAAACGTACCGGTGTGGCCGTCTCCGATGAACTCGGCGCCTTTGCTCACCCCCGCCCTGCCATTCATCAGCGCTCGCTTGCTCACTTGATCGCGGGCATCGCTCGCCTTGTTGAGTCCGAGGGCATCGACGAAGTAGTGGTTGGACTCCCGCTCTCCATGGCCGGCACTGATACGGCTCAGACCCGCGAAACCTCCGCGTTCGTCGACCAGCTGCGCGCCGCCCTCGACGTTCCCGTCTCTTGCTGGGACGAGAGGCTGTCGTCCGCCCAGGCTTCGCGAGGCGCCTCCGCCCGCGACAGGAAGTCAGGGGCCCTCGATTCCGCCGCCGCCGCCGTCGTCCTCCAGGCCGTCCTCGACTCTCGCAGGGGCCAGCAGTCGTGATCCCTGGTCGTCAACTGGGCCTGACTGCGCTCGGCGGGGTAGTGGTCCTCGTCGCCCTCCTCGTAGCCACCGCGCTCATCGGGAACAGCCCCAGTGCCTCTCTCGAAGGCAACCTCACCGGCGACCACACCCCAATCCCGCCGGGCACCCCTGTCGCCTACACCCTCCCCCCCGGTGCGTCTGCGTCCAGGGTCGGTCAGGATCTCCACGAACTCGGGGTTATCAGCTCCGCCCGCCAGTTCGAGACCCTCGTCAAGCTGATGGGTGTCCAGGATCGCCTCCGGGCCACAGACTACGAGTTCACCACCGGCATGTCGGTCACCTCCGTGATTGACCTCCTCCTCACCACCGTGATCGTCGACACCGTCCGCGTAACCTTCCCCGAAGGCCTCCGCATCGGTGAAATGGCAGAAGTTGCGGAACTCGCAGGCTTCGGCACCGCCGAAGACTTCCTCGAATCCGCCGAGCTCGTCCCCCTCCCCGCTGGATTGTTCGGCTTCATCCCGGAAGGTCGTGATCGCCAGGGCTTCCTCTTCCCCGATACCTACATCCTCCCCGTTGGCTCCACTCCCGCGGACCTCGTCGAACTCATGCTCGTCACCTTCAACCTCCGCTTCGATCCTGCGATTCGTGCCGCCGCCGAGGCCCAGGGGCTCACTCCCTACCAGGTGGTGATCATCGCCTCCATAGTCGAACGCGAAGCTGTCGTCGATGAAGAACGTCCCATCATCGCCAGCGTCTACCTCAACCGTATCCGCGAAGGCATCAAGCTCGATGCCGACCCAACCGTCCAGTTCGCTATCTCCCAGGACCCGGAGAGCCTCGCCACGTACGGCTATTGGAAAGCCGAACTGACGCTCGAAGACCTTGCCTACGATAGCCCCTACAACACGTACCTCTACGCAGGTTTCCCTCCCGGCCCGATCGCCAACCCGGGCCTCGCCTCGATAGAGGCCGTCGCCTTCCCCGCCGAGACCAACTACTACTACTTCGTCGCCAACGGGATCCTCGGCGATGGTTCCCACGTCTTCGCCGAGACCTTCGAAGAACACCTGCGCAACGTCGCCCAGTACCAATGAGCCGGCTCGCAGGCATCATCGGCCACCCCGTGGCCCACTCCCTCTCTCCCGTCTTCCAGGAGGCCGCCTTCCGCCACTCCGGGCTCGATGTCGTCTACGAGCGCTGGGACACTCCCGTGGCCGCCCTCGCCTCGCGCCTCGCCTCCCTGCGCGACCCGAACACCCTCGGCGCCAACGTCACCATCCCCCACAAGGAAGCCGTCATCCCCCTCCTCGATGAACTCGGCGACCAGAGCGCCCGCGTCGGCGCCGTCAACACCATCGTCAACCGCGACGGCCGCCTGTTCGGCTTCAACACCGATGGTCCCGGCTTCATCGCCGCCCTCCGCAACGAAGCGCACTTCGAACCAGAAGGCCGATCGTTCCTCATCCTTGGGGCCGGCGGCGCCGCCCGGGGCATCGCCTTCGCCCTGGGTGCCTCCGCCTCAAAGCTCGCCATCTGGAACCGCACCCCCGGCCGCGCCGAGCGTCTTGTCTATGACCTCGCCGAAGCCGGCGCCGTCGTCTCGAACGTCCGCACCGCCGACCCGTCCGGCTTCGATGCCGTCGTCAACTGCACCTCCGTTGGCATGGAAGGGACCGGCACGGAGTCCTCGTCCCCCACCGATTTCTCTCTCGCCCCCCCGGGCACGCTCGCAGTCGATATCGTCTACCGCCCCCGCGACACCGCGTTCCTGCGGGCCGCCCGATCGGCTGGCCTCCCCAACCTCGGCGGCCTCGCCATGCTCATCTACCAGGGCGCCCTCTCGTTCGAACTCTGGACCGGCGCCGTCGCCCCGGTCGATGTGATGTTCGAAGCGGCCCGCTCCGCCCTCGCCCGCGAAGAGCCGCGCCCGTGATAGTCGTCGGCTCTATCATCGTCCTCGCGATCTTCCTGGCGGTTGGCTGGGCGGTTACCGTCGAGATGCTCCAGCACCGTCACTGGCGCCGCCGCGTCCGCGAAGGTGACACTCCGATCGTCGCCGCCCTCATCGAAGAGGCCCTGAACACCTGGCGGGCCGCCCGGCCGCCCCGCGGCACCCCATCTCACATCTGGGCCGGTATTCAGGGTGCTCAACTCCTCGCCGTCACCATCGATTCCGCGACCCTCTCTGCCTCCGCCGAGCCCGAGTTCCGCACCGAAGCGGGCCAGCGCGTCCAGGTCACATCCTCCCTCGATGAAGCTCGCGCCCTCGCCTCCAGGCTCCTCGACATGATGCTGTACGATGTCCCCAACCTCCGGCTCGGCTCCGTCCGCGTCGATGTCTACTCCACCTTCACCGAAGCCGACGGCGCCCCTGTGCAACAACCCATCCTCACTTCCACAGCCCACCGCGATGTCGCCGACGCCATGGAGTGGGAAGCCCTCACCCCCGCCGAGATCCTCGCCCGTTTCGAAACCCATTTCGAAACCTCGGCCTCCAACCAGGCCCTCCCCATCACCCTCCCCCCCATCGAGGGCGAATCCCCAATCCAAAATCCAGAATCCAAAATCCAAAATGTCTAACTTCCGCTTCCTCACTGCCGGCGAAAGCCACGGCAAAGGCCTCACCATCATCATCGAGGGCCTTCCCGCGGGCCTCCCCCTCTCCGAATCCGATATCGCTGCTGACCTCAGCCGCCGCCAGGGCGGCTACGGCCGCGGCGGTCGCATGAAAATCGAACAGGACCACGCCGAAATCACCGCCGGCGTCCGCCACGGCCTCACCCTCGGCTCACCCGTCGCCCTCTGGGTCCAGAACCGCGACTGGGTCAACTGGACCGAGAAGATGGCGGTCGAGCCCGTCGATACCGAAATCGAGCGAGTCACCCGTCTCCGCCCCGGTCATGCCGACCTTCCCGGCTCCCTCAAGTACGGCTTCGACGACGTCCGCAACGTCCTCGAGCGCGCCAGCGCCCGCGAGACCGCCAGCCGCGTCGCAGCCGGCGGCGTCGCCAAGCGCCTCCTA
>CAYPAZ010000011.1:5314-19429 GCA_964408835.1 uncultured Anaerolineaceae bacterium | reverse complement strand
GGCCAGCGAGTACACGTACGACGTCTACGGCGAATCCGCTCCGCCACCGGCGGCCAGGACAACGAGTACCAGTTCACCGGCCAGCAGGTCGACCCAACGGGCCTCCAGTGAAGGCGAGGTTCAGTCACCCCCGGTGATGGTCACCTGGAAGAGGCGCTCGGGTTCGGGGAAGCCCTTCAGCGTGACCTCGCCCATGTCCTCGAACGCGAAGCCCTTGCCCCGGCAGAGGTCGCGGACGACCTGGGCGACGACGACCTGTCCTGGCTCGGCGCGGTCGCAGACTCGGGCGGCCATCTGGACGGCGCTGCCGAAGAAGTCGCCATCCTCGGCGATGGGTTCGCCGGCATTGAGCCCGACGCGGACGCGCACCTCGCCGCCGGCGAGGTCGTGCTGGATCTGCATCGCCGCCTCCACCGCCCGGACGGCGCTGCCGAAGGCGGCCATGATGCCATCACCGGTGTGCTTCACTTCGCGCCCGCCGTTGGCGGCGAGGGCGCGGCGGACGACCTGGTTGTGGCCGTGGAGGACTTCCTGTGCGGCGGAATCGCCGACGCGCTGGGTGAGCGCGGTGGAGGATTCGAGGTCGGTGAAGAGGATGGTCTGGAGGGCGGCGGCCTCAGGGGGGTTGTCCTCGCGCTCGTCCGCTTCGGAGAGGAAGTCGATGATGCGGCCGGCGACTTCGAGTGCTTCCTCTTCGCTCCCGGGGAGATGATTGGCGCCGGGCAGGGCGACGAAACGGGCATCGGGGAGGAGGGCGGCCAGCTGGCGGCCGAAACCGATGGGCACGACCTGGTCATCAAGCCGATGGAGCACGAGGGTGGGCGCAGCGAGGTTGGGGAGGAGTTCGCGCTGGTCCTCCCATGCGATGGTGAAAGTGTTGTCGACAGCCCGGAACCCGCCGGCCTCCACCATGTACTGGGCAGCTCGCTGGACGTATTCGCGGCTTCCGCCGGTGGGCATGAGGGCCTCGATCAGCTGCCGGGTGGCCAGTACGGGGTCGATCTCGGCCAGTTTTGCCATCGTGGCTGACCATGGCGGGGGGGGCATGGGCCGCATGGCCAGTGAACCGTAGAACACGAGGCGGTTGAGGTGCTCGGAGTGGCGGGCCGCGTATTCGATGACCTGGAACCCGCCGGCGGAGACCCCGAGCATGGAGAAGCGTTGAAGGCCGGCATGTTCGACGACCGCCTCGACTTCGTGGGCGACGGCCTCAGCTGTCTCCGCGAGGGGCGCCCGGCGCGAGAGGCCGGTGCCGGCGCGGTCGTACCGGACGATCTGGAAGCGGGACGCCAGCGCCCTGAGGATGGGCGCCATGGGGCCGGATTCGAGTTCGAGTTCGAGGTGGGATGAGTGGCCCGGAGTGATGAGCACAGGCGGTCCCGAGCCCAGGATCCCGTAGGCGATTCGCCTCCCCTCGACGGTCTCGCAGAACCGGATGTCGTATTCCAACGGGCACCGCCCTCCTCGCGAGGCGCATTATGCCACGGGCGAAGGCCGGGGACTCCCCGACGCCCTTGGCTCGACCATGGTCACGGTCGATTCTGAAGACGACATGGCGAACGCACGTGTACGAGCAGGAAGTTCAGAATCGGGCGCGACTGCGCGCGGGAAGCATGGGATGCTCGCGAAAGCCCCAATCGGAGCACTGGTGTTCCTGGCCGCCCTCGGCCTCTGGGCATGCGACCCGGCGACATCCGTCAGGATCACCAACGATCTTTCCGAGAGTGTGGTCATTCAGAACACCCTCGTGAGCGCTGATCGAGCCACGATCCGCCCAGGCGAGACGGCGAAACTTGGCCTGCTGGATGTCGACGAACACGAGGCAGAGTATCGCGTGAGTGCAACGACTGGCGATGTACTGGGCTGCCTGTACCTCTCCATCACGAAAGCGGAGGAAGGCGGGACTGTCCGGCTCAAGGTCTCGGACCTGGAGCCTTGCCGGAGGGGCTGAACCCAGCGTTGCACCCCTGCGCCATCGCCAGACCGCTTAACAGGCTGGGACAAAGTTCTCGTCCCTGACTTCGTCCCGGCTCGCAGGCCAGCTGCCCTGCATAAAGCGCCTGATGGTCGAGACCTTCGTGGACCGCGTCACGCCGCCTACCGCGGCGACGCCCTTGGCTCGACGCTGGTGACGGTCGATTCTGAAGATGACATGGCGAACACCTACTCCAGTGACCCTCACCGCGCCGAGGAGCTGCCATGACGCGGGCCCCTCGTAGACAGGAGGCTGCCCTCACAGTAGCAACAGGGGTCAGCTGTCTACTCCTCAGTGGAGTTCTCATGGTCGCCTGGCAGACGGTAATGGGGCTATCGACCTTGCTGCTGGCAGGAGTGGGTTTGATGGCGAGCGGCCTCTGGACTGACTGGAGGGCGCGCCATCACGGCGAGCCCGGTCGGCCGCCGCAAACCGCCTGGTGGGACTGGATGTGGGCTAGCCCGTGGTACTCCCGCTGGGCTCCCGCCGGCCCGTGGCTTGTCATCGGGCTGCTGCTCGCCGCTGAGAAGACATGAGGCGCCAGGCGAATCGGACGCTCCGGCCCGGGCCATGATTGTGCCGGCTGTTTGGCTGGTCCTGTCGGTTGGGACGCTCCCACTCGTGGCGTTGCTGGTCTCGCGGCTGGAGTGGGAAGGGGGAGGCCTGGCGCTTGTGCTGGTCGTGGCCAATGTCGTGGAGTTCGTGGCGGTCACGCGCCTGTTCGACGCAACAGTGGCGACCGTGTCCTTGCCGCTGACCATCTGGCTATGTGTACGGCTCTGGCGGGAACTCAACCAGTAGCCACGGACGAAGCCTCCTCCTGACCACTGTTGTGGGCGATTCCGGCGTTGGTAGCGGCCAACCCTGGCTCCACCACGCTCACCGTCCGCCGCCTCAGGCGAGGACGTAGTCCTCGGGGTTGGGTTCGCGGGTTTGTTGCCAGTATTCGAGGAGGGTGAAGGGCCAGTTCTGGGCGCTGCGGCCTTTCTCGTTGCGGTACCAGCTCGGCACATCTGCGACGCCCCAGGCCATCTTCAGGTTCCCGGCATCGACCCGCTCGTTGTAGGCGTCGTGCACCTCGGGCTTGCAATCGAGTGACTTGCAGCCGCGTTCGAGCAGCATCCTGATGCAGCCGACCACGTAAGTGACTTCGCACTCGGAGAAGTAGACGATGCTGCCGTTCACCACGATGTTGGTGTTCGGGCCGTAGAGCATGAAGAAGTTCGGGAAATGGGGCAGGGTGATGCCCATGTAGGCGCGGGCGTCGCCGCCCCACTGCTGGTGGAGGTCGATGCCGTCGCGGCCGGTGACCTTCATCGGCGTGAGGAAGTGGGACGCCTTGAAGCCGGTGGCGTAAATCACGACATCCACCGCATGCTCCGTGCCGTCCTTCGTGCGGACGCCGCGCGGGGTGATCTCTGCGATGGGGTCCGTGATGAGCTCGACGTTCTCGCGCTTGAGGGCTTCGGGCCACGCACCGTTATCGAGCACGATGCGCTTCGAGGCCGGCGGGTACTTCGGCACCACCTTCTCGAGCAGGTCGGGGCGGTCGCCGAAGGACATCTGGAGGTAGCCGGTGAGGAGCATGCGCAGTTCGTCGTTCTTCGCGCCGATAGATTCCTTGCCGGGCTCCCAGCCGTCTTCGACTTCGGCCATGGAGAGGAGGCCTTCGGCGGAGGTCCAGAAGAGCCAGAACCGGTACCACTGGGCGTAGCGGGGGACGTGGCGGAAGAGCCACATCAGGCCATCGGGGACGGCCTCGTGGTAGTTGGGGACAGGGACGTACCAGTTGGGCGTCCGCTGGAAGACCTTCAGCTCGCGAGCCTCCTTCGCCACTTCCGGGATGAGCTGGGAGGCGCTGGCGCCACTGCCGATGACAGCGACCGACTTCCCGGCGAGGTCGATCGAGTGATCCCACTCGGCGGAGTGGAACCAGGGACCTTCGAAGCTGTTGATCCCGCCGATATCGGGCAGGTTGGGGCGGTTGAGCTGGCCGACGGCACTGATGACGGCCTGGGCTTCGAGGCTCTCTTCGCCGCCGGGGGTGCGGAGTCTGAGGCTCCAGGCGCCGCGGCCCTCATCCCAGGTGGCGGAGACGACTTCGGTGCGGAAGCGGATGTTGGGCCGGACCCCGAACTCGTCGGCGCAGTTGCGGAAGTAGTCGAGGAGAACATCCTGGGTGGAGAAGTAGTACGGCCAGTCCACGCGCTGGGCGAAGGAGTAGCTGTACATGTGGTTTGAGTTGTCGACGCGGGCGCCGGGGTAGGTGTTCTCGTACCAGGTGCCGCCGACATCGGCGTTCTTTTCGATGATCGTGAAGGGGACGCCCGCCTGCTTCAGACGGTAGGCGGCGAGCAACCCCGACATCCCGGCGCCGACGATCGCGACGGAGAACGGCCTATCGCCGTTGAGGGACTCCTTGCGCCACTTCGGGGCGCGCGCATCCTGGGCCGGGTAGGCCAGCTCTTCCATCAGGAGGGGGACGTACTCTTCGCTGAGGCCGCCGCCGCTGAGGAATTCCAGCATCTGGTGGAGCTGGGCATCTGTCAGGTCCGCGGCGAGCTTGTTGCCGCCGTCACGGAACCGCTTGATCGCGTCGAACGCCAGCTCCCGCGCTGCCTCGGTCTGCTCCGGGAGGTAGCCGCCCAGGGCGCGCATGGCGAAGGACGTATCGGGACGGAGGTCATCACGCAGGAGCGACATATCGCCGAGGGCCTGCGCGAGGGCGGGCAGGAGCGATGGGAGGTGGGCATCCTGCAGCGCCTTCTCGATGAAGGCGTCGTCTTCGGTGATGGGTTCGATTGCGCGGGAGATAGCCACGGTGATGCCTCCATGGAGAGCTGCGGGCGAAGCGTACAGGTACTCGGCCCTTAGCCTAGCGCTAAATTCCCTGCACTGTCACCGTCCGTCGACAACGCGCGAGGACCGGCGTCGCCGCCGGCCCCCGCTGGACTCCACGCAGTCCCGAGTTCCGGGTCTTCACTAGACCTCCCGGAACTCCCCTTCGACCGTGCCCTCTTCGGGCGCGCCGGGTTCGCCATCGCCCGGCCCCGCGCCATCGGGAGCCGCGCCCGGCTGGCCGTAAACAGCCTCGCCGATGCGCTGCATCGCCGTCGAAAGCTCCTCCGTCGCCGTCCGGATGCGGTCTGCGTCCTCGCTCTCGAGCGCGGAACGCACTTCGGCGACCTTCGCCTCGACATCGGTCTTCAGGCTCTCGTCGATCTTGTCCGCGTTGTCCCGGACGATCTTCTCCGCCTGGTAGGCGAGCGAGTCGGCGGTGTTCCGCAGCTCGATGAGCTCGCGGCGCTCACGGTCCTCATCGGCGTGCAGCTCCGCTTCGCGCTGCATCCGCTCGATCTCATCCTGGGTCAGTCCGCTCGAGGCCTGGATCGTGATCTTCTGTTCCCGGCCCGTCCCCTTGTCAGTGGCAGAGACGTTCACAATGCCATTCGCGTCGATGTCGAACGTCACCTCGATCTGGGGTACGCCCCGCGGGGAAGGCAGGATGCCATCGAGGATGAACCGGCCCAGCAGCTTGTTGTCCGTGGCCATCGGCCGCTCGCCCTGCAGCACCACGATCTCCACGCTCGGCTGGTTGTCTGCCGCGGTGCTGAACACCTGGCTCTTCGCCGTCGGGATAGTCGTGTTGCGCTGGATGATCGGCGTCGCCACCCCACCGAGCGTCTCGATGCCGAGCGTCAGAGGCGTGACGTCCAGCAGAAGGACATCCTTCACCTCACCCTTGAGCACGCCCGCCTGGATAGCCGCACCCACCGCGACCACCTCATCCGGGTTCACGCCCTTGTGAGGCTCTTTGCCGAAGAAGTCCGCCACCTTCTTCTGGATGACCGGCATCCGTGTCTGCCCACCAACGAGGACGATTTCGTCGATGTCACCGGACTTCTTGCCGGCGTCGTCGAGGGCCTTCTTCACTGGCCCAAGGGTGCCGTCGACCAGGTCCCCGACCAGCTGCTCGAGCTTCGAGCGGCTCAGCGTCATGTTCAGGTGCTTCGGCCCCGTCGCGTCCGCGGTGATGAACGGCAGGTTGATTTCCGTCGACTGCGCGCTTGAAAGCTCGATCTTCGCCTTCTCGGCTTCCGCCTTCAGCCGCTGCAGTGCCTGGCGGTCCTGCTTCAGGTCAACGCCCTCGGCCTTCTTGAACTCGTCGATGAGCCAATCGATGACCCGCTGGTCGAAGTCGTCCCCGCCAAGGTGCGTGTCACCGTTGGTGCTGAGCACCTGGAAGGTGCCGTCACCGATCTCGAGGATCGAGATGTCGAACGTCCCGCCCCCAAGGTCGTAGACCGCGATGACCTCGTCGCTCTTCTTGTCGAGGCCGTATGCCAGCGAGGCCGCCGTCGGCTCGTTGATGATCCGGAGCACGTCGAGCCCGGCGATCTTGCCCGCGTCCTTGGTGGCCTGGCGCTGCGCATCGTTGAAGTACGCGGGGACGGTGATCACAGCCTCGCTCACCGGCTCGCCGAGGTATGCCTCCGCATCCGCCTTCAGCTTCTGCAGGATCATCGCGCTCACTTCGGGGGCGGTGAATGTCTTCTCCCCCATCTTCACCTTCGCATCGCCGTTCCTCGCCGCCGAGACGTGATACGGCACCAGCCCGAGGTCCCGTTGGACTTCCTCGTCCTTGAACTTCCGGCCCATGAACCGCTTGATGCTGAAGATCGTGTTCTCCGGGTTGGTCACGGCCTGGCGTTTGGCCACCTGGCCAACCAGCCGCTCACCGGTCTTGGTGAGCGCCACGACTGAAGGCGTGGTGCGCGCCCCCTCCGCGTTCGGGATGACGACTGGTTCGCCGCCCTCCATGACTGCGATACAGCTGTTCGTCGTACCGAGGTCGATTCCTATTACTTTCGCCATAGCTTGCTAACTCCCGGGCCCGTTCACGCCCTCTTGTTGGTTTCGTTCCTGCCGGCTTAGCCCCCGGCCTGGGCCGCTCCGTCCCCGACTGTCACCATCGCCGGACGGATCACTTTGTCTCCCAAGCGGTAGCCCTTCTGCACTACTGCAATCACCTTGCCTTCAGCGCCCGGCTGCTTCGCGACCGCCTCGTGCACCGAGGGGTCGAACGGCTGCCCGGCCGCTTCCACTTCGTGGACATCCATCGCCTCCAACAGCGAGGCGAACTTCCGGTGGATGGCGACAATCCCCTGGACCCAGTTCAGCCCCGCGAGGCTCGCGTCGACGGTGTTCACCGCCCGGTCCAGGTCATCGAATATCGGCAGAATGTTGATGACCAGCGCCGCGCCCGCGAACCGGGCCTGCTCGGTTCGCTCAGTTTCGATTCGCCGCTTGTAGTTGATGAAGTCAGCTGCGCTTCGCTGCCAGTTCTTGTAGTACTGCTCGGCCTTTTCGCGCTCCGCCGCCACGGCTGCCTCCAGCTCCGGGCCGCCTGCGGCCTGGGCCTCCTTCGCAGGCGGCGCACCGTCGTCGCTCATCCGGGCGCTCGAACGCCGGTCCACGATCTGTGGCTCTTCTTCTCTCTCGTTGGTCATAGACACCTCCATTGGCCGCTCACGCTCGCGGCGGCGGGTCACTCTTCTCCGTAAAACTCTCGCATCAGTTCAGTCAGCACGTCGGCCACATACCGAACGTGCGCCACCGTATCGCTGTATGGCATCCGCGTCGGCCCGAGGATCCCGAGCACGCCCCCCGGCCCGCCCTGGATCCCGTAGCGCGTGAGCACGAAGCTCATGTCCTGGTACGGCCCCTCCCGGTTCTCTTCGCCGATGACGACCGCAACATCGCCCGGCCGGATGGCCTCCGTCGGGATGGCGCCCGGCAGGTGCCGTTCGTCCACCGCCTCAAGCGTGTCGAGCACCCGGTCCGCCTGGGTGAACTCCGGCTGCCGCAGCATCTCCCGGATCCCTTCGATCACCGGAGCCTCTCCCAGCGTCTCCTGCTCCTTCACGAGCATCTCAACCACCCGCGAAGTCACCAGCTCCTCGATCTCGTCCCGCGGCGAGGCCTGCTCCCCACCGCCCGGGATCTCAGTCGCCTCGCGTCCGCCATACTCCCGGTTCAGCCTCTCAGCCAACCGGGTGAGCTCCGGCTGCGATAACGCGACCGGCAGCTCCAGCGCGTGCTGATGGACTGCGGCGTCGTTCGTGACCACCACAAGCAGAGCCCGGCCCTCACTGAGCTCCACGAGCTGGAGCTGCTTCAGCTTGACCTGCCGCTGCCGCGGCTGGGTCACCAGTGCGAGGTTGTGGAGCGAGTTCGAAAGCACGCTCGCCGCGAGCCCCACCCAATCCTCAAGCTCCCGTGCGCTCTGGTGGAACTGGTGCAGGATCCTCAGCCGATCGTCCACCGTCAGCGGACGCTCCGGCATCAGCTGCCGCACGTAGAACCGGTATCCCGGATTGGAAGGCACCCGCCCGGCCGAAGTGTGCGGGTGGGTGATTAGCCCCTCCTCTTCCAGGGCGGCCATCTCATTGCGCACAGTCGCGCTCGAAAGCCCCAGCCGGTGACGCGCCACAAGTGCCTGCGAGCCAACTGGCTGGGCGCTATCGACGTAGTCATCGACGATCAGAGCAAGGATGCGTGCCCGGCGGTCCGGGATGGTCATACCCACCTCGTTAGCACTCTCGCTGTGAGAGTGCTAATTCCTCCCTACAGGATAGCGAACAGCCGTTCGCCTTTCAAGGACGAACCCTGAGCCCTACCCGCTTGACAACACCGTTACCCTAGAGGGGCGCCCGGAAACTGAGGCTAGATGCGAAACGCCCGGGTGTTCTTCGTCGTCCTTGCCGTCGCCGCTCTCGTGGCGCTTCCCGCCACCGAACGTTCCCACGGGACCTTCCCGGGGGAACCAGGGCTCATTGTTTACTCCGACTTCGAGTCCATCCTCACCGTATCCTCCGATGGCACCCCGGGCCCCGAACTCGTGCCGGGCGATGCGACGCTCCAAAATCGCAAAGCCGCAGTCTCTGCCGACGGTCGCTGGGTGGTCTTCGTCCGGCGTGACCCCCCCGGGGGCGATTTCTACCTCCACAAGGTCCGGACCGATGGTCTCGGCCTGACCAACCTCGGGGTCCAGGGCTTCGCCCCCTCATGGGCTCCGGACGGCCAGAGCATCGTCTACGTCTCAGGCGGCGACCTCTGGATAGTGAACGCAGACGGCACGGAGCCACAGCCACTGCTTTCCCTCCCGGAGTTCCTCTTCCATCCCGTCTACGCCCCCGATGGCGGGAAGATCGCGTTCACGCGCACTGATGGGAACTCTATCGGGACTGTCTGGCTGGTGGACTCGGACGGCGGCGGGCTTGAGCAGGTAACCACCCCTGTCGGTGAGACCCGCTACGTCGAGTGGTCTCCCGATGGCGCCAGGCTCCTGTTCTTCGGCGACCTCCCAGGCCTTCCGGACTGGGGCATCTTCGTGGTGAACGCTGACGGGTCGGAACTCGATCTGCTCATCCCTGGCGCCGTCCTCGCGGCCTGGTCGCCCGATGGCGAAATGATCGCGTTCGCCATCGAAGGCGACCTCTTCGTCGCCAACGCCGATGGCTCCGACCCTCAACTCATCGCTACCGTGTTCGACCTCGTGCACAGCGTGGACTGGGCCATCATTCCGGAGCCGCTCGATCACTCGTCCGTACTTGCCGGTATCGCTCGCGACTAGCCAGTCGAAGCCGTCCCCGCAGCGCCGCACCCCCCTAACGAGACCCGCCGAAGCTGCCGACTCTTAATCCAATACCCCCCGGTCGCCACCGGCAGGAGAGTGTGCCCGATGCTTCGTCAGCTCAGCGCTATCGCACGGATTGCGACCCGGCCATCCGCCTCGGTCAGCGATATCGTCGAGACGTGCGCACTCGTCCGCTCGCTCCTTGATGCCGAAGACGCCTACGTCATCCGCGCTGGCGACCCCCACTTCGTCCAGCTCGGCAGCGACGCCGACCCCCGCGAATACGAGATCAAGCAGCGCGGCTACTTCCTCGCATGGAAGGAGCTCGCGGCCAACCCCGCCCAGCCAGCCAGCCTGCTGCGCGCCCAGGATCGACTTGTCTCCGCCCTCACCCCGCTGGCACCCGGCTCCCCGGCGACACACATCGCTGCCATCCTCCCCGCCAGCGAAAGCAACTCCGAGATGCTCATCGTCCGCGGGCCCTGGCCGGACGGCCTCACCGAGGCCCACATCGAACAGCTCATCGCCATTCGGCCGCTCATGGCCTACCTCGTCGGCAACGTGCTCGATTCCGAACGCCACGAGCGCCAGCGCTCCCAACTCCGCGCCCTCGCGGATGTCGCCGAAGCCCTCAGCCGCGCCGATAGCATCGAGACCGGGCTCAACTCACTTGCCACGGCGCTCGCCCGCGCCTCCGGTTTCGATTGGGTCACCATCGCCCTCTTCGACCCTGAGCTCCGCACCGTTGTCCAGCGCGCCATCAACCTCTCCCGCCACTCCACCACAGAGACAGCCTCCCGCGGCCTTGCCGGCGCCGAAACCGAGACCGACTCCACCGAACGCGACATCAGCACCGCCAAGAGCATGATGCGTGACGGCCAGCCCTGGCTTGCGCCCGATGTCTTCGACCCCTCGGCGGGGATCACAGACCCCTCCATGCTCGCCTACTGGGAGCGAGCCCATGTCATTTCCCTCGCCTGCTACCCCATTATCTTCAAGGGCCGCCTGCTCGGGATGATCAGCTTCTGTGGCTCGACCCGCCATTCCCTCGATCAATCAGAAGCCGAGCTCCTCGGCACCCTCGTCTCGCAAGCTGCGACGGCTATCGATGGCCTCCGCCTCAATCGCGAACTGCATGAAACCAACGAGCAGCTGAGGGCCGTGTTCGCAAGCGCGCCGTTGCTCATCACCGTCTTCGATCCCGATGGCGTCGTCCGGCTCAGCGAGGGCGCCGCCTTCACCATGTCAGAACATCAGCGAGCCCGCACTGTCGGCAAACATGTGACGGAAGTCATACCCGGCCCTCTCGGCGAACAGGTCCACTCCTGGGTGCGGGCCTCGCTCGAAGGCGACCCGCCCTCCCCCGCCCTCCGCCTGGGAGACCGGGACTTCGAAACCAAGTGGGCAACGCTCCGCGATGACCACGGCGAGGTCACCGGCGCCCTGGCCATTGCGCTCGATGTCACCGACCGGGTTGGCGCCCAGCGTGAACTGCAGGCAGTCAACGAACAGCTCCAGGAAGCTCGCGACCGCGCAGTGGAACTCGCCCAGCGCGCCGAAGCCAGCGCCCGCGTCAAGTCCGAGTTCATCGCCAACACCAGCCACGAGATCCGCACTCCGATGAACGGCGTCATCGGCGTCACCTCGCTCCTCCTCGATACCACCCTTCATCCCGAACAACGCGAATACGTCGAGACCATCCGCGATAGCGCCGATGCCCTCCTGAGGGTCATCGATGACATCCTCGACTTCTCCCGCCTTGAAGCCGGCAAGATGACCGTCGAAGTCGTCGACATGGACCTCCGCTCCGTCATGGAGGACATCGCCGACCTTCTCGCGCCAAGCGCCCAGAAGAAGGGCCTCGAATTCGTACTCTCCCTCATCCCGCCCGACTTCCCATCACTCTTCCGGGGCGATCCCGGGCGTCTCCGCCAGGTTCTTCTCAATCTCACCGGCAACGCCATCAAGTTCACCCAGCAGGGCGAAGTCTGCATGTCGGCCACTGTCGTCCGCGAAGACCCCCAGGCAGTCACCCTCCGCTTCTCCGTCACCGATACCGGCATCGGCATCCCCTACGAACGCCAGGCCGCCATCTTCGAAGCCTTCACCCAGGCCGATGGCACATCTACGCGTTCGTTCGGCGGCACGGGCCTCGGCCTCACCATCTCCCGCCAGATCATCGAGGTGATGGGCGGCACGATCGGTGTCGAGAGCACGCCAGGCGGAGGAAGCAGTTTCTGGTTTGAACTACGCCTCGACCGCCAGGCCCGCCAGCCCGAGCGGTTCGCTCCGTTCGCCGCCGGTGCGGCCGTGGCCCCCGTTCTCGTCGTCGATGACAACGCCACCAACCGCATGATCCTTCGACACCAGCTCGAATCCTGGGGCCTCGCCACGGCCGAAGCATCCAGCGGTCAGGAAGCGCTCGACCTCCTCCGCACGGGCCAAACGGAGTTCTCCGCCGTGCTCATGGACATGCAGATGCCCCTCATGGACGGCGCCAGCACCACCGCCGCCATCCAGGCCGAGCCCGCCACTGCCGAGCTCCCGGTCATTCTTCTCTCGTCCTCCGGGCCCGTCTCGGCCGGCGAACTTGCCCTCATGGGCTTCACCGCCGGTCTCACCAAGCCCGTGCGCCAGTCCCAGCTCTACAACACCCTCATCGATGCCCTCCACATCGCTCCCGCCAGCGCCCCCTCCACGCCGCCATCACCGCGACCGGCGGACCGCGCAGTGGTACCCCTCCGCCTGAGCGTGCTCGTGGCTGAAGACAACGCCATCAACCAGAAGGTGGCCCGGCGCATGCTCGAACGCTGGGAGTGTGAGGTCCACATCGTCGAAACCGGCGTCGAAGCACTCCAGGCAGTCTCCGACGGCGCCTACGACCTCCTTCTGCTCGATTGCCACATGCCCATAATGGATGGCTACGAAGCCTGCCGGACCCTCCGCGCTCGGGAACAGGCCTCCGGCACTCATTTGCCCGTCATCGCCATGACCGCCAACGCCATGTCAGGCGACCGCGAACAGTGCCTCGCCGCCGGCATGGATGACTACGTCCGCAAGCCCGTGAAGCCGGAAGAGCTCTACGGCGCAATCGCGCGACTGGTCGCCACTCCGGCCGCCGCCGCTGCCCAACCCGAACCAGCCACCGACCCCGTCCTCGACCTCGACGACCTTCGCCAGGCAGCCGGCGGCGATGAGTCCCTCGCGCTCGAGTTGCTGAAGGAGTTCCTCGCCACCGCACCCGGCATCTTCGAACCCCTGCTGGAAGCGCTCGAAGAAGCCGACCTCCGCGCTGCCAGGCTCGCGGCGCATAACCTGAAAGGCAGCGCGTGGGCGATTGGCGCCCACGCACTCGGGGCAGCGCTGCAGCGCATAGAAGATGCGACCGCCAGCGGTTCCCCGCCGCCGCTTGCGCTCAGCGCAGCGGCCGCCGACCAGTACGCTTCCCTCACCTCCCTCCTCCAGGACTACGTGCGGAGGCAGGCCGCATGAGGGTCCTCATCGCGGAAGACGACCGCGTCTCCGCGCTTGTGCTTCGCCGCGCCATCGAACGCATGGGCCACGAGCCCGTCATGGCCGAGACCGGCCTCCACGCCTGGGACGCCTTCCAGAGCGAACGCTTCCTCCTCGTGATCAGCGACTGGATGATGCCCGGCCTCGATGGCCTCGCTCTCTCCCGCCGAATCCGCGAAGCCCAGTCCGACCACTACACGTATCTCCTGCTCCTCACCGCCCGCACCCAGCGCAACGACCGCCTCCTCGCTCTCGATTCCGGGGTGGATGACTTCCTGACCAAGCCACTGGACCTCGCCGAACTCTCCGCCCGGGTCCGCGTCGCCGAACGCATCATCGGCTGGCAGCACGAACTCGACGAGATGCGCCGCAAGGCGGAATACCTCGCCCGCTACGATAGCCTCACCGGCGTGCTCAGCCGCCGGGCCTGGTTCGACGCCGCCGAGCAGATCCTCCCCGCCGCGATCGCGCTTTTCGACATCGACCACTTCAAGCGGATCAACGATCTGTACGGCCACCCCGCCGGGGACGAGGCGCTCCGCACCGGCGCCCAGCGCATCGTCGCCGCCGTCGGCGAAGGCGCCCTGGTTGGCCGCCTGGGTGGCGAAGAGTTCGGAGTGCTGTTCTATTCCGACCTGGAAACCGCCCGCGCACGGTGCGAGTCCGCCGTGAAGCTCGTCGCGATGGAGCCGCTCGAAGTCGCCCGCGGCCGCCGGGAGGAAGTCAGTATCAGCGGAGGCCTCGCCCCCTGCCTCCCCACCGTTGGCGACCCCGCCGAAGCCGTCGCCCGCGCCTATGACCGCTCCGACCGCGCCCTTTACTCGGCGAAAGGCAAGGGCCGCCGCCAGGTCATCGTCTCCACCCGCGCCGCCTGAGTCCCGCTCAGTTGAGCGTCCTCGCGTGAGCGATTTCATTGGCGCTTACGGGCCGCAGGGAACTCGCGGGGAGCGTGAGCTGAGCGACTGTCGAGCCTTCGAGCGCCACGAAC
>CAYPAZ010000011.1:0-5304 GCA_964408835.1 uncultured Anaerolineaceae bacterium | reverse complement strand
TGAAAGCTGCACCCTGACCATGCTCGAGCACCACGGTCCCCACATCCCCCGCCTTGAGCCCGGCGTCGGGCACGTCACGGGTCAGAGCCACAAGGTCGAGTTCCGCAATCATGCTCCACTCCTGATGGGATAGGCCGTTACCAGTATCGCAGCCTTGCGGAGCGCCGGAACCCGCCCGCGCCGGTCATTGTCGCCCCTCGCGCAGCCTGAAAGCCGGAGACCGAAGACCGAAGACCGCCGACCCTCACGCCGCCCCGGCCCACCGGTTCCCCGTCACCTGCACCTGCCCCCGCGCCTGCAACAGCGACCTGATACTCCGCGCCAGCTCCTCCGAAACCTCCACCCGCGGCAGGTCGAACTCCGTGTCGTTCCCGTCCACATCGTGTATCACCAGGCGTACCGGATCGTTCCCCGGCGACCGCTGTAGCACTCGCGCGACCGCCTTCAACAACTCCTCATCGCCCACCGCGTCCTCGCCCTCGTACAACGTCACCACCAGCCGCGCCGAGTCCCCGTTCACCGGAGGTTGCACGCCGGGCCGCGAAGCCTCGGTCGTCGCTCCCTGGGGCCCCGATGGAGGTTGTTGCGGCCGCCCGTAAGACCCATTGCCGTTCGCTCCCCCGGCATCTCCGCCCCTCGCACGCCCGCCGCCCGGCGGGCCCTTCCGCGCAGGCGCCGGGGAGGGCGCCACCTGCCACTGGTCCGCCATGAACCCAACCAGGCGCCCTTCCACCCGGTCGAACGTCACCGCTTTGCGGACATTCAACCCCAACCGGTCGCCGCGGTCACGGCCCTCAACGTGCGCGATGATGATCTGCCCCTCGGCCCACATCTCCTCACCCGTCTGCTCGATCACATCGCTCCAGACCGTTAGCTCTGCGTTCCCCGAAAGGTCCTCCAGGTCCACCACGTAGAACTTCCGCCCGTCCCGGGTTGTCCGCCGCTGCACCACGTTCACCATCCCCGCCACGCTCACCGTCTGCCCCGCGATGTCAGGCGTCAGGTCCGCCACTGCGTGCGTCGCGAACTGCGCCAGGTCCTGCGCGGCAGCCCGGAACGGGTGCTCCGAGACGTACACCCCGAGTAGCTCCTTCTCCCACGCCAGCATGTCCTCCGGCTTCGCCGGCGCCGGCGTCATCTCCAACGCGGGCAACGGCGTGTCCACCTGGCTCCCGAACAGGTCGAACATCGTCGATTGGCCGCTGTCCCGCAGCTCCCGCTCCCGCCGCGCCAGGCTCATCAGGCGCTCCACATTCATCAGCAGCGTCCCCCGGTCACCGAGGAGGTCCAGCGCGCCCGCCTTCACCAGGTGCTCCAGCGTCCGCGTGTTCGCCGATGCCAGGTCCGCCCGCTTACAGAAGTCCTCGATGTCCCGGTACGGGCCGCCTTCCCGCCGCGCCGCGATGATGCCCTCCACCCCTGCCGCGCCAACGTTCTTCACCATCCCCAACCCAAACCGGATGGCCAGCGTGCCATCCGGCCTCCGCTCCACCGAGAAGTTCTCCTCCCCCTCGTTGATGTCGGGCGGCAGGAGCTGGATCCCGAGCCGCGTGCACTCCGCGGCCGCGGCGGCGATGCGCGCATAGGGGTCCCCGGCCGCCTTCGCCATCTGCAGCACCGCCGTCATGTACTCCACCGGGTAGTGCGCCTTGAGGTAGGCGGTCTGGTAGGCGATGTTCCCGTAGCACCAGCTGTGGGCCTTGTTGAACGCGTAGCCCGCGAACGGTTCGATCAACTCAAAGACCGCATCCGCCTCCTCCTTTGAATAGCCCTGGCTCATCGCACCCGAGACGAACCGCTCACGCTCGGCCACCATCACTTCGCGGATCTTCTTGCCCATCGCCTTCCGCATCACATCCGCCTGCCCCAGCGTGTAGCCCGCGAACTTCTGGACGATCAGCATCACCTGGTCCTGGTACACGATGACGCCGTAGGTCTCGTCCAGGATCTCCGCCAGGTCCGGGTGCGGGTAGGTCGTCGGCACCCGCCCGTACTTACTATCAATGTACCGCGGTATGTGCTGCATCGGCCCCGGCCGGTAGAGCGCGACCATGGCACAGAGGTCCGCGATGTCCGTCGGCTGCAGATCCTGGATGTACCGCCGCATCCCGGATGACTCCAGCTGGAACACCCCGAATGTCTCGCCGCGCCCCAGCATCTCCATCGTCTTCGCATCCGCATCCTGCAGCGCGAACAGGTCCAGCTCCTCCCCGGTCGATTCCCGGATCAATTCAACCGCTCGCCCGAGGATCGTCAGGTTGGAGAGCCCCAGGAAGTCCAGCTTCAGCAGACCGATCTTCGCCACCTGGTCCATCGCATACTGCGTGGTCGGGATGCTCGTCTCATCCCCCCGGCTCGGCCGTTGCAACGGCACGTACTCGGTCAGCGGGTCGCGCGAGATAACCACGCCGGCCGCATGCGTGCTCGCGTGACGGGCCACGCCTTCCAGGCTCCGGGCGGTGTTGTAAAGCCGCGCCACCTGTGGATCCTGGGCCACCGCATCCTTCAGGTCCGGCGCCTGCTCCAACGCCTCGCCCAGCGTGATATGCAGCACATCCGGGACCAGCCGCGCCACCCGGTCAGTGTCGGCGTAGCTCATCCCCAGCGCCCGGCCCACATCGCGGATCGCTGCCTTGGCGCCGAGCGTCCCGAACGTGATGATCTGGGCCACCCGATCCGATCCGTACCGCTCGTACGCAAACCGGATCATCTCGTCCCGCCGGTCATCCGCGAAGTCGAAGTCCACGTCCGGCATCTCGCGACGCTCAAGGTTCAGGAAACGCTCGAACACCAGCCGGTTCGACACGGGGTCGATGTCCGTCACGTTCAGCGAGTACAACACCAGCGAAGCCGCGGCCGACCCCCGCACTCCCATGCGGATGTCCCGCTGGTGCGCGAAGTCCGCAATCTCCTTCACCACATAGACGTAGTCCGTGAACCCGGTCTGCCTGAACACTTCCAACTCGTACTGCAGCCGCTCCCGGAGCTCCGGGGTGACCACCGGGTACCGCTCCGCCAGCCCCGCCATGCACAGCTCCTCGAGGTACTCGTCGCTCCGGCGTCCCGCCGGCAGGGGCGGTTCCGGGAGCAGGAGCCGGTCGAAGCTCAACTCCAGGTCACACGCGTCCGCCACCAGCTGCGTGTTGCGGATGAACTCGGGGTTCGAGGGGAACAGCGCGAGCATCTCCTGCTCGCTCATCACGTGGTACCCCTCGCCCTCGATCCGGAAGCGGTCCTTCTGGTCCACGGTCGCGTTGGTGCCAATGCAGAGCAGCACGTCGTGCGCCTCCGCCTCATCCCGCAGGGTGAAGTGCGAGTCATTCGTCGCCACCACCGGGATCCCCAGTTCCTTCCCCACCGCCGCTATCTCGCCGTTCAGCCGCGAAAACTGCTCCAGCCCATGCTCCTGCACCTCCAGGTAGTAGTGGCCGTCGAACACCTCCCGGTACCACCGCGCGACCTCGATGGCGCCTTCCCGGTCCCCCTCCTGCAGGCGCCGGTGGAACTCCGAAGAAGGACATCCGCTCAGCACCGTGATCCCCGCGCTGTGCTGCTCCAGCAGCTCCCGATCCACCCGCGGCTTGTAGTAGTACCCCTCCAGGTTCGCCCGCGTCACCAGCGTCATGAGGTTCTTGTAGCCCTGGAGGTCCCGCGCCAGCATCCCCATGTGGTACGGCTGGTTGTCCCCCCGCTCGCGGCTGTGGCGGCTCCCCTGCGCCACATACGCCTCCACCCCGATGATGGGCTTGATCCCGCGCTCCCGGGCCTCCCGGTAGAAGTCGATCGCCCCGTACAGCGCCCCGTGGTCTGTCATCGCCACGGACTCCA
Source organism: uncultured Anaerolineaceae bacterium (assembly GCA_964408835.1). GTDB lineage: Bacteria > Chloroflexota > Dehalococcoidia > Tepidiformales > Tepidiformaceae > CAYPAZ01. The sequence continues at coordinate 1,476 of CAYPAZ010000011.1, read as the reverse complement.
TCCCCAGCTCTTTCACCCGATCCATCAGCGCGGGGATCCGCGTCATGCCGTCCAGTAACGAGTACTCGGTATGGGTGTGTAGGTGGGTGAACATATCTTCGTCGGGAGGCCAAGTCTACACCCGTCCGGCCGCCCGGCGGTAGACCGCTCTGAGAGTCATCGACCCTCCGCAGCCCGATTCCGAACTCCTCTCCGCAGTTTCTCGACACCAGCCGCTCAAGCCCACCTTCGAGCAGCCCATGCCGCTTCGCCTCCCGCTCAGGGGGGCTCGTAGGCGATGAACGTGGGCCCCGTCGCCCCCGCCCGCCCGACCGTCACCGTGCCCCCGGGATACAGCGCCTCCACCTCCTCCACCATCGCGCGATATCCGCCAACGAACACGAACACGGGCCGGCCCAAAGCCGGATTGAACCCGAAGCCCGGCTGCCCGAACTGCTCGGACCGGTTCTCTCCCCGCACGCCCGGCGCGAGGTACTGCCGGGTCTCGTAGTCCAGGCTCCACCGCTCCGAGTAGAACAGCACGTAGCGATCCGCCGGCAGCGCATCCATGAACACGCTCGCCTGCGTGAAGTCGTCCACGAACACCCACGGCTGCAGCGGGTCGTTCCGCGTCACCTCGAAGTAGTTGTAGAGGTTCTGCCACGCGACTCCCGCCCAAACGACCGCCACCACTACTCCGACGCCCACCAGCGTCTCACGCCCCTGGGACCTCCCCCAACGCACCAGCTCACCCACCCCGATCCCCGCGAACATGGCAAGGAACGGCGCCATCGCGAACGTCCGCCTCGCGAACGCTTCCTCGGTCAGCACCGAAGCAAACGGCAACAGCGCCAGCGTGAGCACGCCGAGCTGCATCAGCGGCGACCGCACGTACCGCAGCAACCCCACGCAAATTCCCGCGTAGGCCACAACCATCAGCAGCCCCGGCACCACCGGCGTGATGCCAATCGCATCCACGAAGTCGGGCTGACCGCCACGTAAGAACCGCTCCCACCAATCGATATACCCGTTGTAGAGGAACTCCAGCCGTCCTGCGGCGCTCGCGTCGGCCCACTCGGGACGGTCGAGCCGCGAATCCCGGTCGAAGTGCGCCGAGTACTCCTCCCAGTTTCCCAGCGCGTACCAGCCCATCGGGACCAGCACCAGAACCCCCGCCCAGGCCGAAGCCAGCCCCGCAAACGCCCGTTCCTGGAACGACCACTTCGGCGCAAACAGGATCCAGCCAAGCGCCACCCCGCCCATCAGCCCCAGGAAAGCGGGGTGCGCGTTGTACACGTAGATCCCCGACGCCGCGAACGCACCCGCTACTGCCCACCATCGCCAGTCCCGCGTCCGCACCGCCTCCGCCAGCGCCCCCGCGCCCAGGACCGCCACGAGCGGCCATGCCTCGAGCGGAAACCCGATCCGCGCGTAGTGAATGTGCCAGCTCATGACCGCCAGTACCGCCGCCGCCGCCAGCACCGCCGCCGCCGCCAG
>CAYPAZ010000010.1:0-19505 GCA_964408835.1 uncultured Anaerolineaceae bacterium | reverse complement strand
GCCGCGGCCATCGCCGGCGGCATCCTTCCGCTCGCCACCGCGAGCGACGGCGGCGGCAGCATCCGCATCCCCGCCAGCTTCTCGGGCTGCTTTGGGCTCAAGACCTCCTTCGGCCGCGTCCCCATCGGCCCGATCCAGTCATGGCCCTACGGCGATACCGGCGTCTACGGCCCGCTGACGAAGACCGTCGAGGACGCCGCGCTTGTCCTCGACCAGATGGCCGGCGCCCACCCCGGCGACCCCAACTCCCTCCCTCATCCCGGCTACTCGTACGGCGACAGGCTGGCCGAGCCCCTTCCCTCCAATCTTCGCATCGCTTTCTCACCTGACCTTGGCTACGCCGCCGTCCAGTCCGACGTTGCCTCGGCCGTCGCCGAAGCGGCCCAGGTCTTCGAGAGTCTCGGGCACTCGCTCGAAGACCTCGAAGGGGGGCCTCCCCAGATGGGGGAAGCATGGCTCACCCTTGGGGGCTTCTGGCAGGCCGGCGCCCTGCGCGACCTCCTGCCTGAGCACGAACCTGAGTTTGGCTATGCCTTCCTCCGCCAGGTCAAGCAGGGCCACGAGATGACCCCTGAACTCTTCGGAGAACTCGCCGAGCGCCGCGCCCGACTCAACGATTGGACGACCGCGCTCTTCAACGACTACGACCTCCTCATCACCCCCACCGTCCCTTATGACCCGCCCCCTGCTCGCGGCCCCTTCCCGTCTGAAGTCGAAGGCAGGAAGGCGCCGCCCGCGGGCGTTGCCGCGTTCACCATCCCGTTCAACTTCTCCTGGCACCCTGCCGCCACCGTCCGCGTTGGCCTCAGTGCTGCGGGCCTGCCCATGGGCATGCAAATCGTCGGCCCCCGCCATCGCGATGACCTCGTCCTCCAGGCCGCCCTCGCGTTCCAGCGCGAGCGCCCCTGGCATCCCAACTGGCCCGAGGTCTAACCCATCGTGAGCTAGCCGGAAGTGGGCTGCGTCCAGTCTTCCACCACCAGCTCGTCGACTCGGGCGAGGACCGGTCCGTACTCTCCCGGATCAGGAACTTAAGGCAGGTCCACAAAGGCGGCGTAGCCGCCGGGATGAGATGTGAACGCACCGACAGCCACCACGTGGCCGAGAACGGACAGCGCGATGGTCGCTCCAGGCGAGTTGGCGCACCCCGGGCTGGCCGACTGGCCGAAGTTCATTCCGAAGTGGCCTTCATCGTTCGTCGTAGTCGATCCGGCCACTACCCCGCCGATCAGCAAGGTCACTGTCACGTTTGCGGCCGGCTCGCTGCCCTGGGTGACAGCTCCGGCGACCCGGGAGAGACTTGGTAGGCTGTTTCCCCCAGACACGTTCGGCCCGCAGTACGCCAGCGATGGCGCAGCCTCCGTCGGCGTCGCCGTCGGCGGAACGGGTGTGGCCGTGGCTGCGGGTGCCTGCGGAGCGCCGCCACCACCTCCGCCGCCACTGCCCCCGCCACCGGTCGTCACTGCCTGGGTGGGCTCCGGCGTCTCGGTTGGCTCGTCCTCCGGAGTCGCGCTCAGCGTCGCCCCCGGAGCGCCGGGTGTCCGCGTTGCTGTCGGGCTGGCGGTCTCCGTCGGTGTGCTCGTGGAATCCTCATCCGTCGCCAGCGTCGTCCCGCCCTCACCCCCACCCATGATGAGCAGCAAGCCCACCGCCGCCATCACCATCCCCGCCACGCCGAGCCCCGCCCACCCCAGCGCCTGGCGCTGCGGCGTGCTGAACCATGAACCGATCTGTGCGAACAACGCGACGCCCCAATCCTTCCAGCCCCAGCGTACGTCCTTCCGTGATACCACTCACGTTGCCCGCATGGCTGTCCTTGCCCTCGCCCTTACTCGACCACCGTCCCCAGGATCTCTTCTTCCGCCGGGGGGTAGCGCAGGTCCAACGACTCTAGCTTCTCCACCAGCGCTCGTGCGATAGCCACATCCCGGTACCACTTCCTGTCAGCCGGCACCACGTGCCAGGGCGCGATGTCCGTGCTGCACTGCTCCACCATCTCCTCGAACGCCTGCTGGTAGTCGTCCCACAGCTTCCGCTCTGCCAGGTCCTGGTAGTTGAACTTCCACTGCTTCCGCGGATTGTCCACGCGCTCCTGCAGCCGCGCGCGTTGCTCCTCCTTCGAGATGTGGAGGAAGAACTTCATGATCACCGTCCCCTGGCGGGAGAGGTAGCGCTCGAACTCGTTGATGTCCTCGTATCGCCGCTTCCACTCCTCCTTCGGGGCGATGTGCTTCACCCGCTCCACCAGCACTGCCTCGTAATACGAGCGGTTGAAAATCACCACCCGCCCCCGCTCCGGGCAGCGAATGTGATACCGCCAGAGATAATCGTGCGCCAGTTCCTCGGCGTGTGGCACCCCGAAGTTGTGCACGGTGGAACCAAGCGGCCCCACCTTCTGGAACACACTGTTGATGGTGCTGTCCTTCCCTGCCGTGTCGATGCCCTGGAGGATAACCAGCAACGCATGGCTGCGATCCGCAAAGAGCACGTTCTGGAGGTCGTTCAACCGGTCTCGCAACCCGACCATCTCCTTCCTCGCGGCCCCTTTCCTCTCGCTCCCTCGATAACGCGGGCCGTAGTCGCCCAGGCGAAACTTGGGGCCTGCCGGCGGGATGATCGGCTGCGTATCCGTCATGACCCGCCGTTGCCTCGCTTCGCCGCTCGCCGCCTCTTCTGGGCTTCAGGCAGCGCTTCCTCGAAGCCGTCCTTCCAGTCCGGGTCCGGCGTCTCGCAACCGTCCTTCGGCACGTACTTCGACCTCTCGATCAGTTGCATCTTGTGGATGTACCGCGGGCAGTTCGGGAACACCTGCTCCGCCGCCACCCTCACGATGAACTGCGCCTCCGGATACTCCGCCATCAGTGGGTCATCGAACGCTATCGATGCCCGCCCGTTGAGCCGCATCCGCCACCCGTGCTCCCAATCGATGAACAGCATCCCCACCTGCCCATTCTCAAGGATGTTCCCTGTGCTCATGAACATCCCGTTTCCGTCGTAATTCGGGAACGCCAGCGTCGACTCGTCGATCACCTTGATGAACCCTGGTTCTCCCCCTTTGTACGAACAGTCCATCCGCCCGTCGGGACCACAAGTCGCCAGGAAGAACATGTCCCGCGACTCGATGAACGCCTGGTCCCGCTCGGAAATGAAGTCGTGCATCGTGTTGGAAGAAACTGCGTCTGCCAGCCGACGGCTGTCGAAGCGCTCCTGCAACATGCGCTCGCCTTCGTGGAAACTCGTGTCGGTCATCACTTCCCTCCGTTTGCCGGACGCCGAATCCAGCCCTAGTGTTGCGAGATCTTACTCCTCTCCCGGAGGCCTCTCATGCCCAGCCGCCGCGCTTCTATCGAACTCACCCCCGAAGAACAGGAGCAGTTCCTTGCCGATGGCTGGACGCTGCAGGTGGCGACCATCGGCCCCAGGGGCTATCCCCACCTCGTCGCCATGTGGTACGTCGTCGATGCCGGCGACCTCGTCTTCACCACCTTCCGCAAGTCCCAGAAGGTCCTCAACCTCAGGCGTGACCCGAAAATCACCGCGATGCTCGAGTCGGGTCGCCTCTACGCGGAACTCAGGGGCTTCGTGGTCGAAGGCACCGCCGAAATCGTCGACGACCCGAAGGAGACCGCCCGGATCATGGCCCTCGTCGGCCAGAAGTACCAGGGCATCCCCGCCCGCACCGACACCCCCGACTCCGCCCTCGCCGTAGCCTCCAAGCGCGTCGTCGTCCGCATCAAAGCCGATGATACCTACTCCTGGGACCACTCCAAACTCGGCGGCCGCTACTAGCCCTCCAGTACCTCGACCAAGCCCGTGTCCAGGTCGAACCGCGCCGCGACCACGATCGTCGCCCCCGATAGCGTCGCAGCGCCGATGATCTCGCTCTGCTCCACCAGCTGACGCGCCACATACACCGCGTTCGCCCGGACAGCGTTGTCTACCGGGTCCCCTGGCTGGCCCTCGATCGATTCCACCACCGGCAGGATCAGCTCGACGATCGATTGGATGTCACCGGGCGCCTGGCCCTCCGTCTCGTGCGCCTCCACAGCTGCCGTCACCGCGCCGCAGCGCTCGTGACCGAGCACCACGACCAATGGCACAAGAAGCTCCGCTATCCCGAACTCCACACTGCCAACGGCCGCGGCGTCCGCCACGCCTCCCGCCACACGCGTCGTGAACAGGCTCCCCAGTCCCTCGTCGAACACAAGCTCCGGCGGCACTCGCGAGTCCGAACAACCCAGGATCGCTGCATACGGCCGCTGCCCTCCCGCTATCTCGTCCTTCCTCGCTTGCGATTGGTCCGGGTGAGCCGGCCGGTTCGCTGCGTACCGGCGATTCCCCTCCAGCAGCCGTTCAAGCGCTGCCTCTGGAGTCTCTGGGAAGGGGGAAGGGGTTGCGGCGTCGTCATCGCCGCACGCCGCTGCCAGGGCGCCGACCCCCGGCAGTACCAGCCCCGCCGCGGCGAGCCTTCCCAGGAACGTTCGTCTGCTCTCCCGCCGGTTCAGAAACCAACTCATATGCGATTCCTCCGGGTGCGCCGCCTGCCCGGATCCTACGCCAACCCCGCGCCACGGCCATCCTGCCGCGTTCGGCTCCCTCGCTCCTCCCCGAACTCGCCGAATTCGGATATCTTCGGCCTATGAACCTGCTCGCCACTATCGACGGATCCGGCTCCTCGCTGCTCATCCTCCCCCACGCGGCCGCGCTCGTGAATGCCGCCGGGGGAAAACTGATCGTTCTCCGCGTCTTCGAACCCGGGGATACTGATGCAGCAGCGCCGTCCGAAGTCCGGGCGGCGATGGAGGAAGGACTCCGCGAAGTGCTTGAGCCCCTTCCCGTGGATGCCGAGCCCATGGTCATCACTTCCACCGGTGGCGAACGCATCGCCGATCTGATCGCGAGCGCAGTCGACTCGACCGGCGCCGAGCTGGTGGCAATCAGCACCCGTGGGCGTGGAGCGGTGCGCCGCGCCGCCTTCGTCAGCGTCGCCTCTGAGGTGGTACGGAACCCCTCGGTGCCGGTCATGGCCGCGGGTCAATCGGTCGGCCCGCCCCACCGCGATCGCACCGAGAGGTTGCTCGTCGCCACCGAAGGCGCCGAGTCCTCCGATGCCATCGCGAACGGCCTGAGGCCCCTCCTTGCTGATTGGTCCCCCGATCTCACGCTGCTGGAGGTCCACGTCCCCGTGATCAGCGAATGGACCGATGTTGAACAGCGTGAAGCCGCAAAGCGCGAAGTCCACGCTCTCGCGGGTCGCTTCCCCGAGGACCTCGTCGCCGCGGAACTCGTGCTCGAACCCTCCGGATTCACCACCCCCGCCGCCACCATCGCAAAGGCCGCGACCGAGTTCGGCGTCGATGCCATCGTGCTGGCCACCCGCGCCCGGGGCGCCATGGGCCAGCTCTTCCTTGGAAGCGTCGCCCAGGATGTTGTGAGGAAGGCGACGGTGCCCTGCATCCTCGTCCGCCGTGCCTGACCGCTCGTCCGGGGGCGCCGCCTCCGCTGATTCCAACGGACTGGCGTGGCACGGAGCAGTTGCGGACGAGGTCCTCGAAGCCCTCGACGTCGACCCGGAGCACGGCCTCAGTCCGGAGGAGGTGGAAGCTCGCCGCGGGCGTCACGGCCGCAACGAGCTACCCCACCACGGTGGCCGCTCCGCCTTCCGCCGCGCCCTCGACCAGGTCAACCAGCCGCTCATCCTCATCCTCCTCGTCGCCTCGGCGGTCAGCGCAGTGCTCGAAGAGTGGGTCGATGCCTCGGTGATCTTCGGGGTGGTCTTTCTCAACGGACTCATCGGCTACCTCCAGGAGGCGAAGGCGCTGCAGGCGCTGGCCGCCCTGTCCCGCACCGTCGTCACCACCGCCACGGCCTTCCGGGAAGGCGCCTGGCGCTCCGTCCCTTCTGCCGACCTTGTCCCCGGCGACATCGTTTCACTCGCCGCCGGCGACCGCGTCCCCGCCGACCTCCGCCTTATCGATGTCAGCGAGCTCGCGACCGATGAGTCGGCTCTCACCGGTGAGTCAGTCCCGGTCGACAAGGCCGCAGACCCCCTCGGCCGCGAAGCCATCCTGGCCGAACGCCACAACATGGCTTACGCCTCCACGCTGGTCTCCCGTGGACAGGGCGTTGGCGTGGTCGTCGCCACCGGAGGCGAGACCGAAGTCGGCCGCATCTCCGAACTCATGCGCGGTGCCGATGTCCTCTCGACCCCGCTCACCCGCAGGATCGCCCTCTTCAGCCGCCAGATCCTCGTCGCTGTGCTTGTGCTCGCGGCCCTCACCTTCGCCGTGGGCACCCTTCGCGGGGAAGAAGCCCGCGAAATGTTCATCGCCGCGGTCGCCCTCGCCGTGGGCGCCATCCCCGAGGGCCTCCCCGCGGCCATCACCGTCACCCTCGCCGTGGGCGTCTCCCGCATGGCCCAGCGCCGGGCCATCATCCGCAGCCTGCCCGCCGTCGAGACCCTCGGCAGCACCACCGTCGTCTGTTCCGATAAGACCGGCACCCTCACGGAGAACCAGATGACGGTCGGCGCCATCCATGCCGGGGGCGAGGAATACGACGTCACCGGCCAGGGCTACGAACCCGTCGGAGAAATCGAGCCCGCCCCGGCTGGAAGCCACGCTCTGACCGAGACACTGACGGCCGGCCTGCTCTGCAACGACGCGCGCCTGATCGAGGAGGACGGCCGCTGGACTATGGAAGGCGACCCCACCGAAGCGGCCCTCCTCGTCTCCGCCCGCAAGGGCCTCCAAGACTGGGAAGAACGCGTGAAGCGCCTCCGTCGCGCGTCAGTCCTCCCCTTCGACTCCTCCCGCCAGTACATGGCGACCGCTCACCTCCGCGACGACGCCTCCGCGGTCGTCTACGTAAAAGGCTCCGTCGAGTCCATCACCCGCCGCTGCAGCGAGTTCATGCAGGCCGACGGCTCTCTCGTCCCGTTCGATGCCGACCGCGTCGTTGCCGAGGCGGAGGCTCTCGCCGGCCGTGGCCTTCGCGTGCTCACCTTCGCCCGGACCGAACTCCCGCCCGAGGAGCCAGACCTCGGCCACGATGACCTCGATGGTGGGCTCGTCTTCCTCGGGCTCCAGGGCATGATCGACCCCCCGCGCGCCGAAGCCATTCCGGCCGTCCAGGCCTGCCAGGGCGCTGGAGTCGACGTGAAGATGATCACCGGTGACCACGCACTCACCGCCCGGGCAATAGCACGGCAACTCGGCATCGGCGGCGACGAACCTGAGACCCTCACCGGCGCCGACCTGGAACGGATGGACATGGACGAACTCCGCGCCGCCGCCGCAGAGTCCTCCGTCTTCGCCCGCGTTGAACCTCACGGGAAACTCAGGCTTGTCCGGGCCCTCCAGCAGGCCGGCCACGTTGTCGCCATGACCGGCGATGGCGTGAACGACGCCCCCGCGCTGCGCCAGGCAGATATCGGCATCGCCATGGGCCGGACCGGCACCGAGGTAGCCCGCGAAGCCGGCGATGTCGTCCTCACCGACGACAACTTCGCCACCATCGAGGCCGCCATCGAAGAGGGCCGCGGCGTCTACGACAACGTCACGAAGTTCATCCAATGGACCCTGCCCACCAATCTCGCCGAAGGCCTGGTCATTCTCACTGCGGTCTTCCTCGGCACCACCCTTCCTATCCTGCCCGTGCAGATCCTCTGGGTGAACATGGCCACAGCTGTATTCCTTGGAATGACCCTCGCCGTCGAACCAAAAGAGCAAGGCATCATGAAACGCTCCCCCCGTGACCCCACCTCCGGCCTCATCGACCTCGAGGTCGCCACTCGCGTCATCCTCGTCGGGCTCATCATCCTCATAGGCGCCTTCACACAGTTCGAAATCGCCCAGGCCAACGGCTGGACCGATGCCGAAGCCCGCACCCTCGCCATCAACGTCATCGTCCTCGTCGAAACCGTCTACCTGTTCAACTGCCGCTCCGCGTCCCTCCCGCCGTGGCGCATGGGTACCACCAACTGGTGGATGATCGGCGGGGTCATCGTGATGCTCGTCGCCCAGGCGCTCTTCACCTACGCCCCGCCCATGCAGGCCGCCTTCGGCACCGCCTCCATGCCCGCCTTCGGCTGGGTCGCCGCTGGAGGCGTTGCCTTCGTCGCATTCTGGGTCGTCGAGCTCGAGAAGTTCATCCGGCGCTCCCGCAACGGCATGCCTTCCGTATCCGAACCCGAGCCTGCCGATTAGCGGCGTGACTCCCGGCCCCGCCCGCTACTGACCCCCGCCACCCTTATCCCGCAACCCTGCCACCAGGTACTCGAACACCCGGCGCTCCTGGTACTCGAGCCCCGCCCGGTCCCGGGGCATATGCCGCTCCTCCGGGAACACAAGGAGGTCGTACGGCTTCTGGGCCGCCGCCAGCGCCGCCACCAGCCGCGCCGTGTGCCGAAAGTGCACGTTCTCGTCAACCATCCCATGCACCAGCAACAGCTTCCCCTCGAGCCGGTCCACGAACTGTAGCACCGACCCCTCCCTGTACCCCTCGGGGTTCCTTTCCGGCGTCGACATATACCGCTCCGTGTAGCCCGTGTCGTACCCGTCCCAGTCCGTCACCGGCGCCCCCGCGACCCCCACCCGGAATACCTCCGGCGCCTTCATCAGACACATGCAGGTCATGTACCCGCCATAGCTCCATCCATACACCCCCACCCTGCCCCCATCTGCCAGCCCCAGCCCCACCAGCGCCTTCACCCCTGCCACCTGATCCTCCACCTCAACACTGCCCATCCGAAGGTGCAGCGCAGCCTCGAACGCCACCCCGCGGTTCGCCATCCCGCGATTGTCCAGCTTCAGCACCAGGTAGCCCTGCTGCGCCAGGTGCTGCGCCCGCAGGTCCACCGTCAGCGCCCAGTAGTTCGCCACCGTCTGCGCGTGCGGCCCGCCGTACACAGCCACCACCAGTGGGTACGGCGCCGAGCCCCCCGGTGGGACATACAGCGCGCCGTGCAATTCCGTGCCGTCCTCTGCCGTCACCTCAATGAACCGCGGCGGCGCCAGCCCGAGCTCCTCGGCTGTGGCGCCCTCGTTATCGAACAGCACCGCCTGCGCCATCCCGTCGAGCCCCCGGAGGGCGGCCTGTGGTCCCCGCTCCACGCTCGACCATGTGTCCACGAACCGCGAGCAGTCAGGCGACATCACGATCTCGTGCCAGCCGGGCTCCATTGTCAGCCGCTCCAGCTCCCCGCCGTCCAGCGATACAGCGTAGGCGTGGCGCTCGAGGGGCCCCTCCGTCGTCGCGATGAAGAACGCCCGGCGCCCCTCCTCATCCACCTCCACCAGCCGTGTCACCACCCACTCCCCCGTGGTCAGCCTGCGGACCTCCTTACCGTCCTTTCCGTGCAGGTACAGGTGCCGCATCCCGTCCCGCTCGCTTGAGACAAGCATCTCGCCCGTCGCCAGGAAGCGTGTGTCGTTGCTCAGGTTCACCCACGGGTCGCCGGTTTCCTCGAGCAACACCGTCGAAGCCCCACTCTCACGGTCGAACGTCAGCCAGCGCATCCGCTGCTGGTCGCGGTCAAGGATCAGCGCCGCGAGCGTGCCGTCCGGCCGCCACGCCACCCGCGCCAGGTAGATGTCCTGGTCCTCCCCCAGGTCCATCCACGCTACGTCCCCGCCCTCCACCGGCACCACCCCCAGCCGGATGCGCGCGTTCGCGCCTCCCGCGAACGGGTATCGGTGCTCCTCCACGCTCACGGTCTCGACCCCCTGGTGCACGATGGGGAACACGGGGATATGCCGCTCGTCCGCCTCCGCAAACGCAAGCCGGCTCCCGTCCGGGCTCCACCAGTACCCCTCGTGACGGTCGAGCTCTTCCGCCGCGATGAACTCCGCCACCCCGTGCGTCAGCCCCGGCTCGGCGCCCGATGTGAGCTGCCGTGGCTCCCCTGCGGCCACCTCCGTCACCCACAACTCACCGCCCCGAGCGAACGCCACCCGTCGCCCCGCAGTGTCTAGCCGGGCGTCCAGCGCCCCCTCGGTGCCCGGTAGAGCTCGCAGCTCGCTTTCCCCCACCCGTACGTGCAGCCGGCCGCCGAGAGGTACCAGCAGCACTGGCTCGGGCGAGTCCTTCGCATAGCTGTAGTGCGTTACCCCCGTCTCCCGCAGCCGTGCTCGCTCTCGCCGCAGCTGCTCCTCCAGCGAGAGCTCCGACTCGTCGGCTGCCTCCGAGCCAGGCGTCACGATCGGCTGCCGCTCCCCCGTCGCGATGTCGTACCCCCAGAGCCCACGCACCAGCGACCCGCCCTCGCTGAACAGGTACGTCACCAGCTTCCCGTCCGGCGAAAACCGCACGTTGCCCGGTGCCACCGTCCCCGGCCGCGGCAGTGTCGCAACCTGCTCGATGGTCAGGTTCTCGAACGGTTTGCTCATGCCTCGAATGCCGCCTCGCGCAATGCCTCGATCTCCGCCATCTGCTTCGGCAGCCCGCCGCTGATCACCTCCGCCTCCCCGTCCGTGATGACCACGTCGTCCTCGATCCTGATCCCTCCGAAGTCCAGCAGCGAGTCCACGCGGTCCCACACGGCATCGTCGCGATATCGCTCCCGCCGCTCCGGGTCCGTAAGCACGGCCCGGATGAAGTAGATCCCTGGCTCGATCGTCACCACATAATTGGGTTCCAGCGGCAGGTCCGCCCGTAGCCACTTCAAGCCAAACCGGTCGCTCCGCTCCCGCCCCGCGAGGCAGCCGCCGGCATCGTGCGTCGCGAGCCCCAGCATGTGCCCCAGCCCATGCGGGAAGAACATCGCGTGTGCGTCGCGCTCCACCAGCCCATCCGCGTCCCCGCGCAGGATGCCCAGGTCAACGAGCCCCTCCGCAATCCTTCGCGCAGCTTCAAGGTGCAGCTCGCGGAACTCCTTCCCCGGCCGCGCGTCGCGAATCGCCGCCTCCTGCACCCCCAGCACGAGTTGGTACAGGTCCCGCTGAGCCCCCTCGAACCGCCTTCCCGCCGGGAACGTCCGCGTCACGTCGGCTGCGTACCCCTCGATCTCAGCCCCCGCGTCCACCAGCACCAGGTCCCCATCCCCCAGGGCGCGCCCGGTCGGCGCCAGGTGGAGCACCGCCCCGTTCGCCCCTGTCCCCACGATCGACCCGTAGGCAGTGCGCGGTGCGCCGTGCCTGAACATCTCAGCCTCGATCTCCACCTGCAGCTCCCGCTCGGTCATTCCTGGCCGTGCCACCCGCCACCCCGCCAGGTGCCCCTCCACCGAGGCCCTTGCCGCAGCACGCATGTGTTCCAGCTCGTCCTGGTCCTTGGCCCGCCGCGACTCCGAGACCTGCTCGCTCAGCCTCGCGGACAGCGTTTGGTCGAACTCCAGCTCGAGAGCCCGCCACCCCTCCACGCCGTACTCCGCGCCCCTCAGCTCGATGTCGGGATTCCCGAGCAGCGCAATCTGCTCGCCCCGGCGTCGCTCCAACCACACCTGGAGGTCGCTCGCTGGAAGCGCGCGTTCCAGCCCGCCCCGCTCAGCGAGTTCCTCCAGCGGCGGCGAATCCCCAACCCATACCCGCTCGTCGGGCGTGGCGACGTGTGCGAACAACGTCCAGCCCTCTCGCGGGTCGAACGCCAGCACGCTCCCGGGCAGGCTCACCCCCGCCAGGTAGTAGTGCTCCGCATGGGCGTGAAACTCGTGGCTCTGGTCTGTGCCTTCGATCGGCACCGGCAGCCCGGCAGGCACGATGACCGTACTGTCCGTCAGCCCCCAGGCCGAGGCGACCCGCTCGCGCCGGGACTGGTAGGGCTGCCCTCGTTGTCCTGTGACCACGTGCCGAGTGTACCGGGAGCCCTCAGGCTGAGTAAGCGTCCGCCGCCCGTTCGAGCGAATTCGCAATCTCCACCCGCAGCCCGTCGGGCGATACAACCACCGCGTTCTCCCCCCAGCTCCTCACCCACGGGATGAACTCCAGCGTGCTCGGCAACTCCAGTGCCAGCCGCACGCCGCCGCCTTCAAGGTCCGTGACTCGCTGCGTCGGGTGCCAGACCGTCTCGCGGATGCGGTGCGCCACCGCCGGCGCGAAATCAACCACCACCTCCAGCGTCTCGTCCCCGAACACCACCCCCCAGCTCGACGCCATCTTGTCCACGAGCTGCCTCACGTCGTGCGGGACGAACGTCCGCGTCGTGATCTCCGCCGACTTGATCCGCTCGATCTTGAAGGTACGAACCATCTCATGCGCGTGCGAGTAACCGACCACATACGTAGCTGCACCGATCGCCGTGGGCTCGAGGATGTACGGGTCCAGGTCGGTCGCCTTTGAACGGCCCCCGGCTCGCAACGACCGATACACGATGTGCACCGTCCGCGCCGCTGCCCAGCCCTCCGTGATAGTTTGGAGAATCTCGTTGTCTTTGCCCTTGGGCCGCCGCTTCAACTGTTCCACGGTGTGCTGGATGTGTGCCGCCACCGGGTCCGGGAGCGCGTCCGCGATTTTCCCCAGCGCCGCCACACCATCGCTATCCCGCTCGTCCGAGTACTTCAGGTAGAGCCGCGTCGCAAGGTAGATAGCCCTCGCCTCCTGGATCGTGAATCTCACCGGCGCCAGCGAGTACGACCCCGGGAGGATCAGGTATCTCCTCCCCTCCAGCATGATCGGTACGTTGAGCTCGCTCTCGAGCGCCGCGATGTCCCGCTGGATGGTGCGTGTGCTGTACCCCGTCTCTCGCGCGAGCTCCACCGTCGAAAGCCCACCAACGTGCTGCCGCAACAACTGCTCGATCCGCAAGAGCCGCGTCGCGCGGCGTGTCTGCTCACTCATAGGAAAATCAACCTGCTGGCAACCAGCGCATAGTGTTCCCCGACAGGATACTCCCCAATCGCGACAGATCTTGTCGCGAATCTATGGCCAACCGCGAACTTTGCGGTATTATGGCTGGTGCCACTCTATGGCTCCCTGGAGGTGTTCCCCGTGCGTCCTTCCGTCGAAGCAGCAGCCCAGTCCCTCTTCCGCGCTGCGGCACTTATTGACCCGATGCGTCTGCGAGTCTGGGATCGCAAGGGGTTAACGGTCACCCAACTTCGCATGCTCGGCTTCCTTTATCAGGAACCCGGCCTTAGCAACGCCGAACTCGCTGATCGGCTCTATGTCACGCGGCCTTCCGTCTCCGCCCTGCTTGAGCGGCTCGAGCGGGCCGGCTTCATCCGCCGCGAAATGGCAGAGAACGATCGCCGAGCCATTCGCATCTGGCTCACTAAGGATGGCGAGCAGGCAGTCGTCGACCTCAAAGGCGACCTCCTCGACTTCACCGGCCGAATGCTCGACTCCATGAACGAGGCCAACCTCAAGAAGGTCAAAGACGGCCTCGATGCAGTCGCCGAGGCCGGAGCCAAGGTCAAGGCCGCCGAGCTGATGAAAGACGCGAAGGGTCGCAAGCGAGGCCGGTAACTAACCCCCCCGCAGCCCGGCGTTGAGCGGCTTCTCGATCCAATCGGCAAGTCGCTCGTTCGTCTCGTCGTTCAACGGCAGCACCATCGCCATCCACGGCCCGAACTCGGTCCCGTCCGGGAGCGTGTAGTGCACCGTGCCCCGCCACCGCACCCAACCCAGCCGCTCATAGAACTCCGGCGTCGTGGTCGAAAGCCCGCAGATGTCGTAGCCGCCCCGCCGTACCCACGCCGTCGCACATCCCATCAACCCCGAGGCGATCCCCTCGTGCCGGTAGTCGGGATCCGTGGCCACATCCTCGATGAACGCCACCGGGAACCCACCGCCCCCGTTGACCGCGAACTGCCGCTGGAACACGCCAACATGCCCCGCCAGCTGCCCCTTGCGACGCGTGTAGAAGTGATGCGAGTCCTCCCGCGCCAGCGGATCCCGTCCCAGGTTCCGCATGGTGGGGAAGCGCTCCAGCCAATCGGCGGGCATCGCGATCCGCGCCGCTTGTGCGCGCTCGATGTCCGCCCGCCAGCGCTCCCGCTCCTCGTCTGAGTAAAAGTCCACTCGCTCGGAGCCCGTGTAGGCACGGCTGAGCAGCACCGCGGTCTCCTCGGCCAAGGCCATCCCTATCCGGGGCGCCCCAACGTCGAAACTCTCCATCACCGCTCAATATCGTCCCTCGCCCACCTCTTCTCAAGCTTGTGCCCCCTGATAGTCACGTAAAAGCGCCCCATCCACTGGACCTACAGAAACCGGCCGATTCACACCCGGGTACCCTAACCGTCCACCCAACTCATGCCGAAACTCTCCATATGAGCATTCGTGGCTTCGGGTTTCTCGCTGCGCTGGTTCTTGTCGCGACGGTTCTGCTGGGCAACGCAACCCCGGTCGCCGCTGCCACCGGCCTGTTCCGCAACCAGAACATCGCCTCTGAGACCTACTACACGCTGGACACCCAGGCGGGCGTCATCCACGTCGAGATGACCGCCGTCATCCAGAATGCTGGTGTCGCCGAGCAGCGCGAGGTCTACCTCATCGCCATGCCCGGGGCCCGCGATATCGTGGTGAAGAAGGGTGATGTCGAACTCGAAATCACCACCGAAGTGACCCCAATCCAGCTTGATGCGAACTCGGGCCAGACGGACGACGTCCTGTTGATCACCGCCAGCCTCGGCAACGCCCCCATGAGGGCAAAGGCCCGCTTCGACTTCACCCTCTCGTACAACCTCGGCCCGCTGAAGCAGGGCGGCACCATCGTCGAAGCAGGCCTCATCGAGACCCCCTTCGTGAGCCAGGGCCCCGGTTCCTTCGTCTTCATCGACGTCCCCGTTGAGGGCCAGACCTACGTGGACCCTGGTTGCCTTGTCTCCTCCAGGCAGCCCGCCGAAGTCCAGGATGCTGGCCGCGAACGCTACGTCTGCGGCGAAGCCATCCTTGTCGCCCTCGCTTCCGATAAGCCGGAAGCGCTCCGCGATTGCGCCGCCGCCCATGACAAGTGCCGACAGCTCATCGTCTGGCCGCACTCCGCCTACGCACAGTCCATCACCGACCTTACGAAGCAGAGCCGCCTCGAAGCTGATGTTGTCATGCCCGATGGCCGCACTGTGCACATGACCCTTCTCTACTTCCGGAGTGATGGTGCCTGGGCTGCGCCACGATTCGAAGTCGCCAAGAAAGCCTTCCCGCTGCTCGAAGAAGTCTTCGGCTTCCAGTACCCGCACGACTCGATCATCATGCGGCAATCGCACCACATCGAAATGCTGGGAGCACTCGGAATCGCGTTCTCCCGCATCGGCGAAGTCCTGCTCGCTACCGATACCGGCATCGACGACTACGTGCTCATTCATGAACTGGCCCACCAATGGGCCGGCAACCAGCTTCAGACCGCCTGGCTCTGGGAGGGCCTCGCGGAGTGGGGCTCTCACCAGGTCGCGCCCAAGGTCGGCGTCGAAATCGTCGAACTGGACTGGGAGTTTTGGGGCTACACCGACCCGCTCGCCAAGTGGTGGAACGGCTCGCCGGTCAGAAACTCTGAGTACTGGTACGGCAAGTCTGGCGCGTTCTGGCACCAGTACGCCGCAGCCGTCGGCGGCGTCCAGAACATGACCGCCGTCCTCTCACAGATCGCCGACTATCAGCAGAGATGGCCCCTCGATGGCCGCTGGTTCCTCGATAAGGGCGAGGAAGTCTCCGGCGCCAACCTCGACCTCCTCTTCCACATGTGGGTGTTCGACGCCCAGACCTCCACCATCGTCCTCTCGGAGCGCCGTGAAGCCCACGACCTCAAGATCGCACTCCTCGCCCGCGCCGAAGCGCTCGGCTTCGAAGGAGTTCCGGTCGATATCACCACCTTCCTTGAGGAATGGGTCTTCAGCTCCGCCAAGGCCCGTATCGCCGCCGCCAATCAGACCCTCGACCGCTACGAGGTCATGGTCCCTCTCGCCGAAGCCGCCGGGCTCCCCATTACTACCGCCGCCCACGAGACGTGGAAGGCCGGTTCCCTCGCCGCTGTCGATAGCAAGATCGGTGAACAGCGGAACGCCATCAGCGCCATCACCGACGCCCGCAATAACCTCGAGACCGACACCGAAGCCTCGATCAATCGCGCAAAGCTGGACGAGGCCATCGCCGCCTACGAGGCTGAAAACTTCGCCGAAGCCACCCGGCTGGCCTCCGGTTCCGTCGCGAACCGCCTCAATTCCGATGCTGCCACCGTGATGATCGGCCGCGCCAAAGCGAAGCAAGCCTCCTTCGACGCGTCATTGCTCGAAAAAGTCGGCCTCCTCTGGAAGAACCCCGATGCCGACCTCGCCGCTGCCGAAGCAGCGCTCGCCGAAGGCGATGGCACCCGCGCCCTGCACCTCTCCAAGAGCGCTTACGACACCTGGACTGGCGCAAAGTCCGCCGGGATCTTCCGTCTCGGCGCCCTCATGGCCATCAACTGCCTGTTCTTCGCCGGTGTCTGGGGCGGCCTCCGCAAGGTCGAATCCATCAGGACCGCGAAAGCCCAGAAGGCAGCCCCTGCTCGCAGGACCCCCAAGCCCCCCACCGGCGGCCATGCCAGCTACCAGGATCGCCCTTAGCCCTCCGGCTCCCCGAGGATCCTCACCTCCCCCCGCGTGCCATCCACCTGCACCAGGTCGCCCGTTCTGATCCGGCGCGTGCCATCGTGCACGTTCACCACCGCCGGCAATCCATACTCACGCGCCACAGTGCTCCCGTGGCTCAGCGCGCTGCCCATGTCCACCACCAGGCCAGTCGCCAGCGCGAACAGCGGTGTCCAGCCGGCATCCGTCACAGGCGCCACCAGGATCTCCCCGGCCTGCATTGGCCCGTCCTCCCCCGGGTCGATGATCACCCGCGCTCGCCCGGTCACGACGCCCGGGCTCACCGGTGTCCCCCGTAGCGTCTCTCCCTCGTGGTGGCTCGCGTCTTCCATAAGGGGGGCCGGGTGGCCGTGGAACCGCTCCGGCAACCTCACCTGCCGATTCCGTTCCCGCTCGCGCCGCCGCCGGAGGATCCGCGCCGTATGAGCCCCCGGTTCCGCGCGGTCAGCCAGTCCGTCGCTCACTTCGCCGCTCGTCAGGAAGTACAGGTCATCGGGCTCCCTGATAACGCCCTTGCGAGCCAACCGTCGCTGGACCTCCGGCGCGATGAAGTCGATCGTGCGCGTCGCCCGCACCACCACCGACTTCGTGCGCTCCCGCTGCGAGACCCATCGCTGCGCGAGCCCCAGCTGCAACCGGAACCCCGGCCGCCGAAACCTCGGCAGCGCGCCCACCACCTCCTCCGTCAGCGCCAGCCGCGCCTCGGTCTGGCGCTGGAGCACCGCCTCCGGTGACTCGCTCTCCGCCACCCCGGAGTAGGCGCGCAGGATGCCCAATACCGGCGCCGGGTCGATCCGCCAGGGCCGCGCCGAAGCCTCCATCTCGTTGAGGCCATGATGCCCATGCTTCTCCATGAACGCCGTGTACGTCTCGGTCCAGGCCAGTGGCAGGCCCTGGTCAAGTGGCTCGAAGCCCGGCTCCTCAAGCCGCCCGGACACCGCCGTCGCGATCGCCACCCGCGAAAGCTCCCAGGTGTCGATGCCGATCTCCGCGCTCTCCACCCCCGTGACTCCCGAGAACAGTGCCGGTACCTGACCCTCCGCCTCGTCGCCAAGCACTCGCCTCACCTCCCGCGCGACCGTATCGAACCCCAGCGCTGCCATCCCGCTCACCTGCAGGTGCACCCGGAACACGTCCGCCCCGAAGTAGGCAACCCGCTTCCGCAGCGCGTCGAACCGCTCATCCGGGATGGTTGAGAGGTCCTTCGCCCGCAGCTTCCGCTCGAGGGATAGTGTCTGCCGCTCGAGCCTGTTGACCGCCCCGCCCATCCGCGCCAGCGCCATCAACACCGGCGGCAGGCTGCGCGCCCGGAACCACCACAGCTCCAGCGACTGGCCGCGCGCTGGCTTCTCCCGGTACTCCCCGCCAAGGAAGCGATGTTCCACTGCGTCCCCGCTCGACCCCATCGCCCGTTCAGCGATCAGCCGCGTCGCCCCCACGTTCAGGAACGCCCGGTTGTAGAACAGCCCGACGAACTTTGGCCGCTCGTCCTTCCGAAGCAGCTTCAGTCGCCGGTAGCCCTCCCCGTAGGCGTGGTCCGCCAGCTCCTGGAACAACGTCATTGAGAGCGGCGTCAGCAGCCCGGGGAGCACCTCCTGCACGTTCGCGCTGGTCCACAGCTCCGTCGCGTCGGTCTCCGTATCGAACTCGCTCCGCCACCCTCCCCCGGTGGCCGGCACTGTCACTGGCCGCGCCTGCAGCATCCACACCGTCCCCTCGGCCACCGCGAACTCCACGTCCTGGGGCCCTCCAAGAGCCGCTTCCACCGCCTCCGCCGCCTTCGCGATCTCCACAGCCGTCTCGGACGCAAGCACCGGCGCCCCTGTGAACGTCAGCTCCAGGATCTCCCAGGTTCCTTTGCGCAACACCGCCCGGTCCCCTCGGACCTCTCCCGCCACCAGACGATCGGCAAGCCCGGCCACCGCCTCGACCACAACCACGTCCTCGCCCGTCGCCGGGTCGACCGTGAATGCGACCCCGGCCACTTCGGGCGAAAGCTGTCGCTGCACCACCACAGCCATGGCGCCCTCAATCTCCGTCCCCTCCGTCTGCGCCCGGTACGCAGCCACGCCCTCCGATTGCGCCGATGCCAGGCACCGGGCCACGGCCGCCCGGATCGCCCCATCCTCTATCTGCACCCCCAGCACGGTCTCATACTGCCCCGCGAACGAAGCCGCCTCCGCGTCCTCATCCAGCGCCGAAGATCGCACCGCCAGTGGCCCGGTAGCGATGCCCGAAGCCCCCAGCGCGGTCATCAGCGCCTCGATCGCGACCGGCTCCCCGCTGGCCACGAGTTCAGCCGCCCTCGGAGGCAGGATGACCGCCGGTGGGACTGGGAACCCCGCCCGCGAAAGCCGCGCCAGCCCGGCGCCCTTCCCTCCTGCCACCCGGGGGTCGAGCGCCCGCTCGTCGTCCAGCCGCAGCACGGTGTCCACATCCCGAGTGTAGGCAGGCGCCTCCCAATGCCACAGTCAGCTCCAAAACGTGGGGGTTGACGGGATTAGAACGAATGTTCTACACTCGCTCTATCACAGGAGAAGTCCTATGACCGTCCTCTGTCTCTACATCCCCAGGCTGCCGGTCCGCCTTGCTGAGCGGACCCGCCCGGCGCTCGCCGGGAAACCTGTGGTTGTCGTCTCCTCTCCCGGCGCTGAGGGCCTCGTGGTCGCTTCCTCACCTGCCGCGAGCGCACATGGAGTCGCCCCCGGCATGACGGCCACCGACGCCCGCCGAATCGTCCCCGGTGCGACCTTCCTGCCCGACAACGCAGCCCAGTGCCTCGACGAACTCGAGCGCCTTGCCTCCATTCTCCAGCGCCGTGCGACACCCCATGTCGAACTCGGTGGCCGCGACCACCTCTTCCTCGCCCTCCCATCCGAATCTGACCCGGGCCTCGCCGCTGAGTCTCTTCGCCGCCTAGCCACCGCCTGGCTCCCCGGCATGGAGGTCCGCGCCGGCGTCGCCTGTAGCCGCCGGGATGCGCTCCAGGCCGCCCGCAAAGCTCGCT
>CAYPAZ010000009.1:0-19685 GCA_964408835.1 uncultured Anaerolineaceae bacterium | reverse complement strand
CCGCTGACCGACGCCCCGGAAGTGAAGAACTAGCGTGATGGTCGCTGTCATCGGAAGCGACCCCGCAACGCAGGCCGAGCGCACCCTCGCCTTCGAAGTCGGCAGGGAGATCGGCGCGAGGGGCCATGTACTCGTCTGCGGCGGGCGCGGCGGGGTGATGGAGGAGGCCTGTCGAGGCGCCCGGGAGGCTGGTGCGCACACCATCGGCATCCTTCCCGGCGATGACCGCTCCGAGGCGAATCCCTACGTCGAGTTCGTCATCCCCACCGGCCTCGGCCACGCCCGCAACACCATCGTCGCCCGCTCCGCCGACGCCCTCGTAGCGATTGGCGGCCGCTATGGCACCCTCTCCGAGATCGCCTTCGCCTCCATCGCCCGGAAGCCCGTCGTCGGCCTCCTGACCTGGAAGCTTCACGACCCCTCCGGCGCGCCCTCGCCGGTCATCGAATGCTCCACAGCGGCCGAGGCCCTCGATGCCTGCGAACGCGCCGCCGGAAAGGACTCGCCTCGTGTTCATTGAGACGATCGAAGCTCGCGAAGTCCTCGACTCCCGCGGCAACCCCACCATCTCTGTGACCGTCTACCTGGACGATGGCGCCACAGGCACTGCCGCTGTCCCCTCCGGCGCCTCCACCGGTGCTCACGAGGCCGTGGAGCTGCGTGATGGCGACGCCCGCCGCTACGGCGGCAAGGGCGTGCTGAAGGCGGTCCAGAACGTCACCCGCATTGCCGCTGCGTTGAAGGGAACCCCGGCCACGGAGCAGCGTCTGATCGACCGCACCATGTGCGAACTCGACGGCACGGCGAACAAGAGCAAGCTGGGCGCCAACGCCATCCTGGGCGTCTCCATGGCTGCCGCTCGGGCCGCCGCCGACTCGGTCGGCCTGCCCCTCTACCGCTATCTCGGTGGGCCCGGCGCCCATCTCCTGCCAGTCCCGATGTTCAACATCCTCAACGGCGGTCAGCACGCCACGAACTCCACCGATTTTCAGGAGTTCATGGTTATGCCCGTCGGCGCGGAGACTTACTCCGAGGGCCTTCGCCTCGGCGCCGAGGTCTACCAGGCGCTGAAAGCTATCCTCCACGAGAAGGACCTCTCCACCACCGTCGGCGACGAAGGTGGGTTCGCCCCATCCCTCCCAACCAACGAGGCCGCCGTCGAGATCGTGCTCGAAGCCATCGAACGCGCGGGCTACCGGTCCGGCATCGACGCCGTCCTCGCGCTCGACCCCGCTTCCTCGGAGCTCTTCGTGAAGGGCAAGTACGTCCTCCAACGGGAGGGCCGGACGCTCAGCAGCGCCCAGCTGGTCGACCACTGGGCATCCTGGGTCAAGAAGTACCCCATCCGCTCGATCGAAGACGGCCTCGCCGAAGACGACTGGGAAGGCTGGGCGACCCTCACCGCACGCCTCGGATCGTCCTGCCAGATCGTCGGCGATGACCTTCTCGTCACTAACCCCGAGCGCATCCGCCGCGGCGTCCGCGAAAAGGCCGCGAACAGCGTGCTCGTGAAGGTCAACCAGATCGGCACCCTGACCGAAACGCTCGAAGCGATCGAGACCGCCCGCCGCGCCGGATGGACCGCCGTCATCAGCCACCGCTCAGGCGAAACCGAGGACACCTTCATCGCAGACCTCGTTGTCGCAACCGGCACCGGGCAGATCAAGACCGGCGCACCCGCCCGTGGCGAACGCACGGCCAAATACAACCGCCTTCTCGAGATCGAAGCCGAACTTGGCGCATCCGCCGCCTATGCCGGCTGGGACTCCATCCGTCAGCTTGGCCCCCGCCCCGAAGCGCCTCCCCCGCGCACCTCCCCTTCCACTCGTGCCGAACGCCGCCGCCCCCGGTCGCGGCACTGAGGGCATGCTCCCGCCGATGATTCCGGAGGCCCGGGCCACAGCCGATGCACTGCTCTGGCAGGGAGCGCTCATCGAACACCTCGTGGCCAGGCTGCCCGAGGACGCCGCAGCACGGGTGTGTCCCGGCCCGGGGTGGACCGTCTCACAGGTGCTCGCGCACCTGGCCGATGACCAGCTCCGGCAGGCGAGTTTCCTGGAGGCGTTCCTGGCCGGGCTTGCGGAGCCACCCGCGGCGCCCGTGCCGCCTCTGGCGTCGCCGCCTCAGGAGACCGTGGAGCACCTGGCTGCGGGCCGCGCCCGGCTGTACGGGTTGCTCGCCCGGCTCTCCGGTGGTCATCTCACTACCGAGGCGTTCCCGGGCCTTACTGTCGGCGCGCTCCTCGCCCGGTTCTCCGCCCACTACAGCACCCATGCCTGGGACATCCTCGAAGCCGTATCCGAACTCGCAAGCGACCCGCTATTGTTCAACTGGCTGATGCACATCGACTACTCCGCAGACCCCGGCATGCAACACCGCCAGCTCAACGTGTTGCGCGGGGTGCAAGAGCGGATGCGGGCACAGGAGGGACAGGAATGAACGAACAGGTCCAGGCGGTCATGGCCGAGCTCGATGAGCACCGCGACCGCTACGCAGCCTTCTGCCGGTCGCTCAAAGATAACGAACTCCAGTCCCCCGTCCCTCAGAGCACATGGCTCGTCCGGGACTTCATCGCTCACCTGGCCACCATCGACCGCCCGGTGATGCAGATGTTCCAGGGCATCCGTGACGGGCGCGGCTCGGATGCCCGTGGGGAAGGCGGCGTTCGCTGGGATGTCGACGATTGGAACGAAGCCCAGGTCCAGGAGCGTCGCTCACGCACCGTAGAGGATCTCCTCGCTGAGGCAGCCGATGTCCGCTCGGAACTCCGCGACGTGATGGCCGGCTTCACCGCCGAGGACCTCGATTACGTGATGAAGTTCGGAGGCGATGCCAAGCGCCCGCCCGGCGAGGTGAAGCTCGGAGCCTACCTGCGTGGCTGGTGTAAGCATGACCCCATGCACGCAGTCGACATGCTCCGTGGCATCCCCGAGCGCCTGACCCCCGACCTCGAACAGTGGTTCGATGATCCCGTGATCCAGGGCTACCAGGCCATCATGAACCGCGATGCCTGACGCCCACGGCTTCCGGGTTTCCCCGCCGAAGGTCTTCGCCGAGGCAACCCGGGCGTCGCGGCCCCCGGCGGGCTCGGCGGGCGCCCTCGACGCCCACCGCCAGGCCGGGTTCGTCCTCGGCGCCGAATGCGACCTCGTCGTCGACCTCCTCGCCGCCGAAGCGCGAATCGCGGAAGCTGCTTCCGGCGCGAAGTTCCGCAATCAGCGAGTCGCCGCCACGCTCGTCCTCTGGTCCCGGGCCTGGCTGTGCCGCCTTCAAGCGCTCCACGCCGTTGAGTGGGGCAACTACGCCGCCGCCATGCCCCTCGTGCGCTCCGCCGCCGATTACCAGGCTTCGATGCTCTACATCCTCGGCGGCGCGGGAGCCAGCGAGTGGGACGAGTGGCTCGCTGGAGGCGGAATCCGCCTCGCCCCGGAACACCATGCCACCGAGTTCGCGCTCCACCCATTCCGCGCCGCTGAGATGCTCGCCGCCGAGCCACGTCTCGGCGCCATCTATCGAGCTGCAACCGACTTCGCCATGCCCCACTTCGGGGCCAGCCTGCTGCTCGCTGCGAGCGAATCCGCCCCCGGCAAGGTGGCCGTCACGTTCGGCGACCGCGACTTCCACCTCGGCCTCGCCGAGATCGTCCTCGGCTGGCTGCTCGAACTCGGCTCGCTAACGTTGGAAGCGGTCGAAGCAGATGCGGGGCTCCCCGGCGACCCGGCTGGCCGCAGCCCGAGTCTGATCGCCGGCGCCGCGGATATCACTGCCCGCTCTGATCGATGCTGCGTGGTCCAGGTGGAGGTGGATGGCGTCCAGCGCTACCTGGTCTCGAACTGGCGCCGGACACCCGGGGCGGCCCCCAAACGCATGCTCCTCTAGACTCTCTCCTGACATCCTGCGACAGCAGGCAGTTGCAAAGAGTTGCAATTGCGGGAAAAATCGACTGCAGCGACCCGCGCTCGGCGGGCTCGGAGGTCCTTTTGGTTCCCAACCTCTATCTTCTGCACGCACCGGACGGGTTCTTCTCGACCCCCGTGGCAGTGGCGGGCTGGGTCGTCACCGCCCTCGTCCTCGCCTACGCGCTCCGGCGCGCCGGCCAGACGCTCGACGACAAGGCAATCCCCCTGATGGGCGTCATGGCGGCGTTCATTTTCGCGGCCCAGATGTTCAACTTTCAGGTGCCTGGTGGCACCTCGGGACACCTGCTGGGCGGGGTCCTGGCGGCCATCCTCCTCGGGCCCTGGGCCGGCACCATCGTCATGGCTGCCGTCGTCTCGGTGCAGGCCCTCGTCTTCCAGGATGGCGGCCTCGTGGTCCTCGGCGTCAACATCTTCAACATGGGGATCGTCGGCACGCTGGGTGGCTACTCGCTGTATCGAGTAGTCGCTGCGGCGCTCGGTGGGGAACAGAAGGCCATGCATCCCGCGGCCGCCGTCGCCGCCTGGTGCGCCGTGTTCGCCGCAGCCATTCTCGCGGCCTTCCAACTCGCCATCTCCGATACAACTTCCCTCACCGTGGCACTCCCGGCCATGGCCGGATGGCACGCCCTCATCGGTATCGGTGAAGCTGTTATCACCGTCGCCGCTCTTGGATTTATTCGCAACGCCCGCCCCGACTTGCTCCAGCTCCGCGTCCGCGAAGCTGCCCCCGCCACCGCCTAGGAGGATCAGAGTGCCCCGGGCTCCCCAAGCCGAAATCTCCACCACCGACACCCCCAACGCGGGCTTCTTTCGGCGCTACCGCTGGGTCCTGGTCGGCCTTGTCGCGGCCGCGCTTGTCGTCTTCATCCTCGCCCCCGCCGCATCCTCCGACCCCGATGGCCTCGACCGCGTCTCCGAGGACGAGGGCTTTGCCGAAGAGGGGAAAGAGCCGCGCTACGAATGGCTCCCGGACTACACCGTCCCCGGCATCGACGATGAGTACTGGTCCCTGGTCGTCGCCGGCCTCATCGGCGTCGGGATCGTCTTCGCGGGGACCGTGGGGCTCGGCTGGATCCTCAGACAGACGGGAGGCCGGAGGGCAACCTGAACCTCGACCGCTACATCGAGCGCTCCAGCCCGGTCCACCGCGCGGACGCGCGCGTCAAGTTCCTGCTGACAGTTGCCTTCATCTTCTCGGTGAGCACGCTGCCGGTGGGTTCGTTCGTCGCCCTCGCGGCTGCATGGACGTTCCTGGCGCTGGTCTCCGTCGCCGGCAAGATCTACCCCTGGCGGATGGTGAAGGGCGGGTTCGTCGCGCTCCCGTTCGCCATCGCCGCCTTCCCCCTCATCTTCACAAAGCAGGGTGACCCCCTTGGCGACATCAACTTCGGTCTCTTCGCGCTCACCGCGAGTGGGGAGGGCCTTCGGATGTTCGCCACCATCCTGCTCAAGAGCTGGGTGAGCGTTCAGGCGGCTGCCCTTCTGACGTTCTCCACCCCTTTCCATGACCTGGTTGATGCTCTCCGCCAGCTGCGGCTGCCCCGCCTCTTCGTGGCGGTCATCGCTCTCATGTACCGCTACGTCGCCGTCATCGTCGATGAAGCTTCGCGGATGATGCGGGCGCGGGCCGCTCGCTCCGCCGACGATGGCGCCGGGGGCGGCTCGCTCGTGTGGCGGATGAAAGTGGTTGGCGGGATGGTTGGCTCTCTCTTCCTGCGTTCCTATGAGCGCAGCGAGCGCATCTACGCGGCGATGCAGGCTCGTGGGTTCGATGGGGAGTTCCGGTACCTCAAGGGCCGGGCCATGGTAGCCTCCGACTGGGCCATGCTGGCCATCCCGGCCGTGGCCTTCGTCGCATTCGCTGCGACTGCCCGCCTCTGGCTGCCACACTCATGACCGCACTGAAACCCCGCCCTCTCACCACCCAGGCCCAGAGCGTCCCCGCTGCCGGCGCGGTCGACGTGGTGGACCTCCACTTCGCTTACCCCGATGGCTTTCCGGCGCTCAAAGGCGTCTCGGTGCGCATCCAGGCCGGGGAGAAGGTCGCGCTCGTAGGCCCGAACGGCGCCGGCAAGAGCACGTTCATGCTCCACCTCAACGGCATCCACCTTCCGCAACAGGGGACCGTCGAGGTCGCCGGGCTCAAGGTCGCCAAACCCAACCTCAAGAAGGTTCGTTCCGCGGTTGGCCTGGTGTTCCAGGACCCCGACGACCAGCTCTTTAGCCCGAGCGTGTTCGAAGATGTCGCCTTCGGCCCGGTGCACATGGGCGTCCCCGATGCCGAGGTCCCCGCCCGGGTGGAACAGGCACTCGCGAAGGTTGGCATGGCCGGGTTCGAGAAGCGTCTCCCGCATCATCTCTCGCTCGGCCAGCGCAAGCGCGTCGCCCTTGCCACGGTCCTCTCGATGGACCCCAGTATCCTCATCTTCGATGAGCCGTCCGCCGGGCTCGACCCCCGCGGGCGCCGCGAACTGATTCATCTGCTCCTCGGACTGGACCAGACCATGCTCGTCTCCACCCACGACATGCGTCTCGTCGCCGAGGTGTTCCCGCGCACCATCGTGATGGACGAAGGGCTGATCGTGGCCGATGGTCCCACTGCCGAGATCATGTCGGACGTCCCCCTGCTCGAGTCCCACGGGCTCGAGCGTGCCTAGTCAAGAGAGCGTATCCGCCGATTCACAGCTCCGATTGACGGGAATGCGTCTCCGGCAACGTATACTCGTGTGAGGATGCCTACAGACATGCTGAGCGCGTTCAAAGCCGCCATCCAGGGCTCCGACCACGATGTCGACCTCTTCGGGGCCGCCATGCTCATCGCCCGGCTCGGCGGCGGCCGGCCCGACCCCCACACCTACGCTCGCAAGCTTGACCTCTTCGCCGAGGCCGCGCTCGAACAAGCGGCAGGTTCGAAGGATCGGCATGAGCTCACCCACGCGATCGACCACCAGCTCTTCCAGGTCGAAGGGTTCCATGGCAATAGTGCCAGCTACGACGACCCGGCCAACAGCTTCCTGGACCAGGTCATCGACCGGCGCACCGGCATCCCCATCACCCTTTCGCTGGCCTACATGGAGGTTGCTCAGCGTGTCGGCCTCGAGTGCGCTGGCATAGGCTATCCCGGCCACTTCATCGTCCGCTGTGGCCCGGCTGAGGATCCCGTCTACCTCGACCCTTTCAACCAGGGCATCCGCCTCGACCGGGACGAACTGCTGGCCGGGCTCCGTAGCCGCGAGCTCGGCAAGGCGAATCCCGAGACGTACCTCGCGGCCGTCACCCGGCGCCAGGTGCTCCAGCGGATGCTCAACAATCTTTACGGCGTCTACCGTGCTCGCGGTGACGCCGAACCACTTATGGCTGTCGTCGAGCTGATGCTCGCCCTCGAGCCCTGGAACGCTGCACTGGTCGGCGAGCGCGGCCTTCTCCACTACCGTCTGGGCAACCTCCGTGCTGCCTTCACCGACCTCGAGACCTACACCGGGACGCGGGAGGGCAGTGCTGTCCCCGTCGCGGCCCGCCTGGCTCTCGCCGAGCTGCGCATCAAATTCGCAGAACATGAGGACTGACATGACGGAGATCCCCACCCGCATCGCCCCGCCCGCCGGCCGCGTCCAGCGTTCTATCGCCTGGTACCTCCGGCAGCTCAGCAAACTCATGAGCGTGCTCAGCGATGACGAGCTCGAACGGCTCATCCCCCACCTCACCGAACGCCGATTCCGTCCCAAGCAGCTCGTCTACTCCGCCGGCGACCCCGCCGAGCGCGTGTTCCTCATCCTCAAGGGCCGCGTCAAGCTCTATGTCGTCGCCGAAAACGGCAAGGAGATCATCCTCGATGTCGTCGGCCGCGGCGGTGTTATCGGCGACCTCGCCATCGCCGAGGATGGCGAACGCGCCATGTGCGCCGCAGCGATGGACGAAACCGTCGCCGCCAGCATCTCGTGGGAGGACTTCGCTCACGTCCTCCAGTCCTCGCCCCGCCTGGGGTTCGCCATGGCGCAGCTCATGGCCGAGCGGCTCATGGGCCTGCAACGCAGCTTCTTGAACCTGGTCTCGAAGCCGGTTTCCGCCCGGCTCGCCGATACGCTCATCAGCCGGCAGGAGCGCGGTGCTGTCCGCCTTGGCCTGACCCACCAGGAGCTCGCCCAGACGATCGGCACCAGCCGCGAGACTGTTACCGCACTCCTCAGCCGCTTCGCAGCGCTCGGGGCCATCGCCCCCGACGGAGATGGCTATCTGATCCTTGACGAGGACCTGCTGGATGACATTGCCGCCGGAGAGCTGCTCGTCTCCCCCCGGCATCCGGCTGGCGGGGCGCCGCAGGCGGGCGCGCTGGTTTCCTGATGGACCTGCGCACTCGCGCATCGCGCCTTCGCGCCCGGCCTTCCGGCGCCCCCCCAGCGCTGATCGCCCACACCGGAGGCAACTCCCTCGCCCAGGCCCAGCGCGCAATCGCGGACGGCGCGGACGTCGTCGAGATCGACCTCTTCCTCCATCGCGGCGGGTTCGAAGCCCGCCACGCCCGCTCGCTCTACCCGCTCCCCGTCTGGGTCGATGGGGTTCGTCCCGGCCGTCCCGCGCGGCGCCGGTTCGGGCTCGCCGACTTGCTGGCGACCGCTGCCGGCAGGGCGGAGGTTCTGCTCGACCTCAAGTCGCGCTCCTCCCGCATCCCGCCCCTCGTCCGGGCCGCAATCGACGATGCGCCTGATCGCAACGAGGTCGCCGCTTCGTCTCAGATCTGGAACGCCCTTCGCAGGCTGGCCATCCCCTGCCCCGATGTGGACATGTACTACTCCATCGATGTTCGCGCTCAGCTCGATCTGTTTCTCTCGGTCATGGACCGGGATCAGCTCCCGGCTGGAGTCTCCTGCCGCCACAGCCACCTCACGCCCGCCCTGATCCGCCGGCTCAAGGAGCGGGAACTCGTCGTCGTGGCCTGGACCGTCGACGACACCGAGCGCGCGCGAGAACTCGCCAGCTGGGGCGTCGACGCCATCACCACCCACAAGGTCGTCGAACTGCGCGAGGCGCTATCGTAGGTTCATGGCCCCCATCGGCGTCTACGTCCACGTCCCCTTCTGCACCGTGAAATGCGGCTACTGTGACTTCAACGCCTATGCCGGCCTCCACCACCTCGCGGAGGACTACGCCGCCGCCCTGGTGAAGGAGCTTAAGAGCTGGTCCGATGTCCTTGTCGGACGGGCAGTCAAGAGCATCTTCTTCGGCGGGGGGACCCCATCCGAGGTCCCCGCCGTCCACATTGCGAATGTGATCGAGGCGGTCGGTCCGCTGGCGTCCATCTCTCCCTCCGCCGAAATTAGCCTTGAAGCGAACCCCGGCACCCTCACCACGAGCTACCTGCGCGAACTCCGCGCCACGGGCGTCAACCGCCTCTCCATCGGCGCTCAGAGCTTCCACGATGACGAGCTACGTTTCCTCGACCGCATCCACTCCGCCGACGCCACGGTGGCGGCCGTCTCGCTGGCGCGGGACGCAGGGTTCGAGAACCTCAGCCTCGACCTGATCTACGGCCTCCCGGGGCAGGACGCCGCGGCGTGGCTGGCCACCCTCCAGCAGGCCGTGAACCTCGCGCCCGAGCACCTCTCGCTCTACGGCCTCACCGTCGAAGAAGGTACGCCGCTCGCCCGGCGTGTCCGCACCGGTGAAGTCACCATGCCCTCCGGCGACGACCTTGCCGAGCTTTACGAGAGCGCCTCTGACTTCCTCGGCGGTGCGGGCTACGGGCAGTACGAGGTCTCCAACTGGAGCCTGCCAGGCTTCGAATCGAGACATAACAGTGTCTACTGGACGTGGGGTGAGTACCTCGGCATCGGAGCGGGCGCCCATGGGTTCCTCGCCGGCGAGCGCTTTGAGAACATCGCCCACCCCCGTGATTACATCGCCGCAGTGACCGCCCTCGACTCGCCCCATCCCGGCGTCGCCAACTCCTACCGGCCCGACCGCGCCACCGCCATGGGCGACTGGCTGGCCTCCCGGCTGCGACTCCTCACCGGCTTCGAGCGGGGGGACTTCGCCGCCGAGTTCGGGGTCGCCCTCGACGAGGTCGCCCGGGATGCTCTCCGTCGTTGCCAGTCGGCTGGCGTCCTCGCCGTCGCCGACCGGGTCTCCCTCACGCGCCGAGGCAGGCTCCTCCATGGCGAGGTCTCGGCCGAGTTGTTGCTCGCCTGCCGGGCGTTCGTCGGCGGCGCCTCCCCGGTATCGCTCCAGGCGGGCTGAGGCGTAGAATCTCGAACATATGTACGCACACCCCTCCGGACGGCCCGGGCGAGCTCCCGAATGACGCTCCGCATGGAACGCCTGGCGGCCCAGCTTCCCGGATTCATCGACCGCTACGCCGCGACGCTCGAAGCGATGTCCGAAGGGCTCGATCGCGCCGGGGATGCGCTCACTCGCTGGAGCTCCGACCCCGCCACAGGCGACGCTGCGATCCGTCGCGCCATGGAAGCCAGCGCCCAGCCGTACGCTCTCTCCCTTCGCGAGCCACCCGCCGCCACTTTCGCTTCCCCCGCGCCAGTTCCTGTCACAGTCGTGGCGGCCGACGGCTCCTCGATCGAGCCAGACCGCTTCGCCGCCGTCTCGTGCTTCGTGCTCAACACGGGCTGGGCCGTGCTCCCATACGGGGTCGATGGCGATCCCGACCTCGATTCAGAGCCGCTGCTCGGCCCGGAAGTGGCCACCCTGCCCGGCGAAGAAGACAGCGGCGAGCAGGAAGTCGGCCGTGGCTGGGCGGTTAATCTCCGCCGCGACGTCCGGGAGCTTCGCTGGGGCGTCTCTCGTGCAGCTGAGCGGACGGCCTACGGCGATACCGTCCTCCTGCTCGATGGCACGCTGCTCCCCTGGGACCTCGATTCGCGGCAGGTTCCGCAGCCGCTCCGCGAACGCTTTGCCGCCGAGACGCGCCAGGCGCTTGACGAGCTCCGGGCCGCGCCAGGCCCCGGCGACATCGCGATGGGCGCCTACATCTCCGCTTCGCGCTCCGCCGATGTTGTCACCAGCCTTCGCCAGCTTTCCGACCACCGTGGCGCCTGGCCGCAGAGTGACGGCCAGTTCTTCGCTCGCCTCCTGCGCGTTGGCGAACGGACGGCGGTCTTTCGTGCCTTCAGCGAGCGTGCCCTGCGTGTCGAGCAGCGCTTCCCGGAAGAACACCAGGTTTGCTTCTTCTACCTCCGCAGCGGGGATGACATCGCCCGCGTCGAGCTCCCACTCTGGCAGGCGGAGGATGAGCGCCGCGTAGCCCTGCTCCACGCCACGCTCGTCGACCAGTGCAACCGCTGCGATGGCTACCCACGGGCCCTCCAGGAAGCCCACGAGCAGGCCGTGATCTCCGGTGGCGATCGCCAGCAGTTCGCCGCGCTTCTTGAGCGCCTTGGCGCCCCCCTCGGCCTCAGGAGCGGCGCGGCCGGCAAGGCCGCCAGCAAGCGGAGGAGGGCGCTGTGAGCAGCCAGGCCCCCCGCGTCGTCGAAGCCTGGATCCGTGGATTCCGGTGTGCCTACGAGCGCTACGTGGAGCAGCCGTACGCGCTCGGACAGATGGTCGCCGTGCGCGAAGGCGCCCTGACCATCCTTGGGGTCGTCGCCGACGCCGAGAGCGGCCCCGAAGACCCCTCCCGTCCCCTCCAGGCTCGCGGCGCTTCAGGTGAGACTGCTGCCGAGGTCATGGCCGGGAACCCCGAGATACGCATTCTCCTCCGGACCCGCGTCACCGTTGTCAACTGCGGCTACCTCGAGGGGGAGGTCGCCCGCGCCACCTTCCCGCCCGGACCGCCGCCGCTACTCGCCGAAGTCGAACCCGCCACCCCTTCCGAGATCGCCCATGTCGCCCGTGGCGGTGCCTTCCTCGCCCTGCTTGTCGGAGCACCGGCCTGCGACGACGAAGTCATCGCCGCGGCGATTCGCCGCGCCGCGCTCGCCTTCGATGGCCCGGACCAGCGCGGGTTCGTGGTTGACTCCGGCAAGGAGCTGGCCCGCCTCCTCAAAGTCGAACCCTCCCGCCTCGCAAGCATCATCAGGAGTATCGGAGCATGAGCGAACACCTTGGGGTCGTCGTCGGAGGGTCGCTCACGCGCAACGTCGAGGTCCGGCTCGATGCCGGCCGTTCCGCTCAGCTCGGCCAGTACGTCATGGCCCCGCTGGAAGGTGGCGCGCGCCTTGTCGGCATGGTCACGGATGTGATGCTCCGTTCCGCCGAGTCGGGCGCGGTCAACTGGCCGCCTCCTACCGGCGATGACCCTGCCAGTAGTCTCCTGCGCGAAGTCCTCCTTGACACCGGGGTGTACACCGCCGTCGAAGTCAGCCCCTACCTGGAGGTCGGCGCGAGGGGCGATGAACCCGTCCGCGCCCGCCGTCTCCCCCGCCACTTCGCTCCTGTCGCCGATGCCGACCAGGACACCATCGATACCGCCTTCAACACCGGTGAGAAGCCCGCCATCGCCATCGGCAGCCCGTTGGGCATGGATCGGCTCGAGGTCTGCGTCGATATCGAGAAGCTCTTCGAGCGGTCTGCCGGCATTTTCGGCAAGAGCGGTACCGGCAAGACCGTAATCGCCCTGCAGCTGCTGGACTCCATGGTCGCCAACTCCGCCGGTCAGCCCACCAACACCGACCGAACAGTCGCGCTCATCTTCGACATGCACAATGACTACGGCCGGGAGATGAAGTTCCAGGGCCTCGGCCGCTCCCGCCGCTCGCTCAAGCAGCTGCATCCTTCTGATGTCGCCGTCTACAGCCTCGATCCCGGCCCTGCCGGTGAGGTCGATGGCGCGGTCGTCATCGGCACCCGCGACATCCGCCCCGAAGACCTCGACGTGCTCCAGTCCGCCACCGGCATGACGGCGAACGCCGTGGAAGCCGCCTACGAGCTCCAGGGACGGCTCGGCAAGGACTGGATCGACCGCGTCCTCGAAGACGATCCTCCGGCCGCGCTGGTGGCCGCCCTCTGGCCGGGAGGAGACGAACCCGAAGACCTGAGTTGGGGCCGGGTCACCTCGCGCATGGGCATCCACCAGGGCTCGTTCGATTCGCTCCGGCGCGGCCTTCGGCGCATCGAGCGGCGGGAGTTCGTGCGCAAGGGCAGCGCGCAGGTCGGCGAGGTCATCGACTACGTCGTGAAGACCCTGCAGGGTGGCAAGAGCGTCGTCATTCAGTTCGGCAAGCACGGCAACGACCTGGCCAGCTACATGCTCGTCGCGAACATGCTCTCCCGCCGCATATGGGAGGCCTACCGCGACGCCAAGGATCGCGCCGCCAGTGATCCCGGCCGCGAGCCCAATCGCCTGGTCATCGTCATCGAAGAGGCGCACAAGTTCGTCGACCGCTCCCTCGCGGGGCAGACCATCTTCGGCCAGATTGCTCGCGAGTTGCGGAAGTACAACGTGACCCTCCTGATCATCGACCAGCGCCCCAGCCAGATAGACACCGAGGTCCTCTCGCAGATTGGCACGAAGTTCTGCCTCCAGCTCGATAGCGAGCAGGACGTGGAGGCGCTCATCGGCGGAGTTGCGGGCAGGAGTGGTCTCAGGCAGGTCATCGCGTCGCTGGAGAGCCAGCAACAGGCGCTCGTCTTCGGCCACGCGCTTCCCATGCCAGTGGTGGTGAAGCCCCCAACCCTCGAACCGGGGGCACAGGCTGGAGGCTCGCTCCGCGATCGCCTCGCCCGGGGAGAAGTCCCTGAACAGCCTGTGCGCCTCTACGGCCGGACCGCCCCCGGCTAACTCGCCGGTTCGTAGCTTGGCGGGCCTGGAGCTTCCTCCCGTGGCTTGCGGCCCGTGATCCTGCGGAAGAACCGCGGGATGTCGCCGTTGTGCCAGACCACCAGCAACTGCGACGAAACCCCGATGCTCGAGTACGTCCCGCTGATGATCCCGACAAGCAGCACGATCAGGAAGTTCTGGATCGTCGGCCCGCCCAGCAACAGCATCGCCACCACCGTCAGCACCACAACCATGGACGTGTTGATCGAGCGGGTGAGCGTCTCCGTCAGGCTGGCGTCCACCGCCTCCTCGAAGGGCACGTAGGGGTCGCGTTCCAGGTGCTCGCGCATCCGGTCGAACGTCACGATCGTGTCGTGCACGGAGAAGCCGATGATCGTGAGCAGCGCCGTCAGGAACGCGGTATCCACCTCCGTCCCGTTGATCTTCCCCAGCAACGAAAACAGCCCGAGGATGATCAAGGCGTCGTGGACCAGCGCGACAACGGCCGCGGCCCCATAGCGGAACGAGTCAGGAATGTTCCGGAACGCCACGCAGATGTAGACCAGGATCGCAGCCGCCGCGGCGATCACCGCGAAGGTCGCATACCTCGCGATCTCCGTCGACACCGATGACGACACGGTCGCGAAGTCGACACGTGTAAGGGGCCCGAAGCGCTCCTCGAGCGTCGCCTGGATCTGGTCGATCTCGCCCTCCGGCGGTGGACCCTGCTGTGGCCCCTCGAGCGGTGGGGCGCCCTCCAGTTCGTTCGTCCGGATGAGGTAGGTGTTCGGTCCCGCGCCCTGTACCCGTGCCTCGGGATGGCCAAGGTCTCCCATCGCGGTCCGCAGCTCAGCCTGGGCCACCGGCTGCTCGAACCGCAGCGTGAACGTCGACCCCGACGTGAACTCGATCCCCGGCACCAGCCGCGGTGGGATCACGAGGATGATGAGCGCGGCCAGGACTGCCATTCCGGAAATGCTCAGGTACCACCAGCGCTTGCTGGAGAATTGCAGGAACTGGCTCTTCGTCCGTGGCGCGCCTGGCTCCGGGACCTCAGCGGGAGTGGCGCCCCGCTTCACCTCCTCCGCGTTCCAGAGCCACCCGTTCCGTGCCAGTGGCGTGCCTACGACCATCTTCAGGAATGTCCGTGTGATCGTGATGGCGGAGAACATCGAGACCGCCACGCCGATGGCCAGCGTCAGTGCGAAGCCCTTCACCGGTGCGGCCCCGAACTGGTCCCCGAACCAGTAGAGGATGAAGCAGGTGATGAACGTGGCCACATTCGAGTCGCGGATCGAAGGCCATGCCCGCCGGAAACCGAGATCGATCGCCGTGTTGAGTGTCCGGCCCTTCCGTAACTCCTCTTTCATTCGCTCGAAGATCAGCACGTTCGCGTCCACCGCCATGCCCACGGAAAGCACGAACGCCGCGATGCCCGAAAGTGTCAGCGTCACCGGCCAGAGCTTGAACACCATCAGGACGAGCACCGTGTAGACCAGCAGCGCTCCCGAAGCCAACACCCCGGGCAGCCGGTAGAACAAGATCATGAACAGCGCCACGGCCAGCAGCCCGACTTCGCCCGCCCGCACGGAATCGAGCACCGAATCCTCGCCGAGCGTGGCGCTGACTTCGCTCGCCTGGATGGTCCGGAGTGGGACCGGCAGGGCGCCCGCGTTCAGCTGCCGGCTCAGGTCGCGGGCGTTGGAGAACGTCCCCAGCCCCGAGATGATCCCCGAGTCGCTGATCACGCTGTTCACGGAAGCCCGGGAGATGTTCTCGTTGTCCAGGTAGATGAGCAGCAGGTTCTGGGGGCTTCCCCGCGGGTACTGCAGCGCCCGGCTCGTGATTTGTTCCATCAGCCGGGTGCCGGTGCCCGTCGTCTCGAACTGCACCGCGTAGTCCAGCCCGATCTGAACCGGCGAGGTGTTGTTTCGCAGGTGCTGGCCCGTCATTGCGATCACCTGTCCGTCGATGATCCCCGTTGCCGGCACTTCCTGCCCGGCCTCATTCACCACCCGGAACTCCAGCTGCGCGGTCCGTCCGATCAGCCGTTGCGCGTCGTCAATCGCCATCCCCGGCACCTGCACCGAGAGCCGGTTGCCGCTCACCTTGGTGATCTCGGCTTCGCTCACGCCGAACGCGTTCACCCGTCGCTCGATCACATCGCGCGCCACGCCGAGCGCTTCGTCGAGGTCGCCCTCGTAGCCGTCGGGTGGGTTTGCTTCCAGCACCAGGTACGAACCACCGCGCAGGTCCAGCCCCAGCCGCATCTCTTCACGCTCGAAGGTCCCTATCTTGATCCCACGGCCGTTCGGCCAGAAGTCTCCCGGGAGGTAGCGTTCCGGGGCCCCGGGCCACACCACGATCGTGGCGAAGACCGTCAGGGCAAGGACACCGATGAATGTGAACAGTATTGGCGCGCTACGCACGAGGCTCTGTGGCCTCCAGCCGGTGCCCCTCGGGCGTCTCCTGTCCCTGGGACTCGAGCGTCGTCAACCGCTGCGCGATGGCGTCTGTCACCGCGCGGACTCTAACTCCCGGCGCCAGCTCCAGGATAACCTCCGTTGGCCCTTCCGCCGGTGTGACCACGTCCTTCACCTCTCCGATGAGACCACCGGTGGTGATGACTTCGTCCCCGATCTGGAGCGTCCGCACGGCCTGGCGCTGCACCTTCTGCCGTTTCAGGACTGGCTGGAGGAGGATGAAATAGAACGCCACAACCGTCAGGCCGGTGTAGGCGATCACACTCCACATTGCAGCCATTTCGAGGTCCTACCGTCCGTCTCTGGGGTTCGCGGGCGTGCGCGTCAACTCGTCCAGGCGGAAGCGCGCCAGTGCGAGCGCTTCATCCCGGTTGGCGATGCGCCCTTCCGTTTGCGCCCGGCGCACCGATGTTAGGACGGCCCCCAACAAGCGTCCACCTTCCATCCCCAGTTCGGTAATCAGGTCATGACCGTTGAGCACCGCTTCCTCCTCGTCCTCGAACACCGCTGTTGACCGCGCCAGCACATAGTTGAGGAAGTTCAGATGGCGCCGGAAGTTCTCTCGCGTGTAGCCGGGACCCCGCGTCGCCATCCCGTCGGAAAGGTTCAGCAGCAAGAGCGGCAGCACGTGGCCGTCAACGTCCGCGACAAATCGCTGTACCGCCCTGTCCGTTGGCGGCCATCCGCGCACCAGCACCCCGGGCCGCAGGTGATATCGCACCATCCGGCAGACGAAGTCGGTGGCCCGCGGGCCGAAACCGGCCGCGGGTAGCCGCTCGGCCAGTATCTCCGCGCCACGCGGCCCGTGCCGCGGGAACCGCAGCCGGCCATCCACCTCCGTCGCTGTCGCCGGCTTGGCGATGTCGTGCACCAGGCACGCGAGCCGTAGCAGCGAGCGAATCGTTACTCCCTCGATCCGGCGAGCCAGGTTCTCGTCGAGGTCCGCCCAGGCGATGGCCTCGCGCAGTTCCGTCCCATCGTCCCCCGCGCCAGTGGCCGCCTCCAGTGCCGCCACCGTCGCGAACATGTGGTCGAGTACGGCGTAGTAGTGCAGCTCCGGCTGCTTGAAGTCGCGGCCCGCGTCCAGCTCCGGGAGCAACTGCGCGAGCTTTCCCCCGTCATCAAGTTCGCGAAGGGCGGAAGGGGCTGCTTCAGTCTCCAGGGCGTCGAGAAGAAAGGCTGGTGGAGACATCTCCACCAGCCTACGCGAGAGCCGTCCGGGTGCCGAATCTCAGGCCCTCGGGTGCGCCTTGTCGTACTCCGCCCGCTTCTGAGTGTCTGACAGGTGCGTGTAGACCTGCGTCGTCGAGATGTTCGCGTGGCCCAGCGCTTCCTGCACATTCCGCAGCGGCATTCCGCCCGCCAGCATGTGCGTCGCGAACGTGTGTCGGATCGTGTGTGGCGTGATGCCCTTTTCCAGCCCTGCCTGCCGGGAGTAGTTCTTGAGGATGAGCCAGAACCCTTGCCGCGTTAGCCGCTCCCCCCGCCGGTTTACGAACAGCGCCGACTCCCGCCGATTCCTCACCAGCTTCGGCCGGACGTGGAAGATGTAGTGCTTCAACTCGTCAGTTGGCCGCGCGGCAATCGGCAGCGTGCGCTCGCGGTCGCCCTTGCCCACACATCGCACTGTCACCGGGTCGCTTTCCATCGCCACATGGGCCAGGTCCAGCGAGACCAGTTCCGTCACCCGCATCCCCGTACCGTAGAGCAGCTCCAGCATCGCCTTGTCGCGCCGCGCCTCCAGCGAGTTCTTCCGCGCCGGCTGTTCCAAAAGCTCGTCCACCTCTTCCGGCGAAAGCGCCCTCGGCAGGCTCTTGCCCACCTGCGGCGACTTCAGCTGATCCGTCGGATCCCCTTCAACGAGCCCCTCTGCCGAGAGGAACCCGAAGTACGACTTCACCGCCGCGACCTTCCGCGCGATGGTCGCATCCTTGTACGCCCGTTCGCGGAGCGAAGAGACGAACGCGACCACCGTCCCCTCATCCACGTGCTTCCACGGCTTGGAGCCGTTCTTGCCGATGTGCCCGTTCAGGAACGTCTCGAACTGCGCCAGGTCGTTCCGGTAGGCGGCGATGGTGTTGTTCGACGCGTTCTTCTCGACTGCAAGGAAATTCAGGAACTGGCCGACGTAATCGTCCATGTGAGGCACCTCAAGGGGGTCGACGGGCGGGGCTTCCAGAGCGGCGCTATCATAGGCACCCCGGATCTGGCGTGTCCACGGATTCGGTCGATGAGTTTCGTGAAGATCATGCGAACGTCCCCCGCGACCACCGTCGCGACGCGACGAACGCCTCTCTTCCGGTCGATGTCGCCCTCCTGCGAGCGCGACGGTAGCTACCATAATCCTCCAGCCGGGCACTGCGAGCCAGCCGCCGTCCTTGAGTTCTGCCCGTGTGTTAGCCTTCAGGCGACGCTGAGAACTGAGGTTACGTCGATGGTCGGGTTTGAACTTTCCGAAGAAGAGCGGATGGTGCAGCAGGTCGCCCACGACTTCGCGAAGAAGGAAATCCGGCCCGTCGCCGCTCACTACGATGAGGCCGAAGAGGTCCCCTACGACCTCATCAAGAAGGCTGCTGCCATCGGGTTCGGTGTGAGCCGTGGTGGTTCCGTGTTCGAAGGCGCCGGGTCAGCTCTCCTCCCCTCCATCGCCGCTGAGGAACTGAGCTGGGGCTGTGCCGGGATCGGCCTGGCCATCAACAGCTCGGGCCTCGCAGCCGCCGCCATCGCCGCGACGGGGTCCCCGGAGCAACGCGAACACTGGCTCGCTGAAATCGCCTCCGACGAGAATGAAGTCCGCCTCGGCGCCATGTGCCTCACCGAACCCGACGCGGGCTCCGATGTCGCAAACATCCAGACCACCGCCATCAGGGATGGCGACGAGTACGTGCTCAACGGCGAAAAGCAGTTCATCACCAACGGCGGCATCGCCGATGTCCATGTGGTCTTCGCAACCGAGGACCGGACGAAGGGCTGGGGTGGCCTCGCGGCTTTCGTGATTCCCAAAGGCACCCCCGGCCTCGAAGAAGGCACCACCTGGAAGAAGATGGGCATCCGAGCCTCCCATACCGCCAACGTCGTCCTCAACGACTGCCGTATCCCTGCCGAGAACAAACTCGGCGCCGCCAGCTCCGGCGGCAGCGGCTCCGGTGGACCTGGCGCGATGGGCGCCCTGATGACCCTCGAGCGGACCCGGCCAGTGGTGGGCGCCTATGCCCTCGGCATTGGCAGGGCCGCCTACGAGTACTCGCTCGACTACGCGAAGGAGCGGGTCCAGTTTGGGCGCCCCATCATCAAGAACCAGGCCATCAGCTTCATGCTCGCCGATATGGCCATGGCGGTGGACTCAGCCCGCCTCATGGTCTGGCGCGCCGCGTGGATGGGTGGGGCGAACGTCCCCTACCTTAGCGCCGAAGGCTCCATGGCCAAGTGCTTCGCCAGCGACATGGCCATGAAGGTGACCGTCGATGCAGTCCAGATCCTCGGCGGCCAGGGGTACATGCGCGACCACCCGGTCGAAAAGTGGGTCCGCGACGCCAAGATCTTCCAGATCTTCGAAGGCACCAACCAGATCCAGCG
>CAYPAZ010000008.1:0-19990 GCA_964408835.1 uncultured Anaerolineaceae bacterium | reverse complement strand
TCATGGGCGCCTGCTCCCGGCTCGATGTCGTGGTGAACAACGCCGCCGTAAACCGGCCGGGCACAGCGCTCGACCAGTCAGACGACGACTGGTCCGATGTGCTGGCGGTGAACCTCTCCGGCGCGTTCCATGTAAGTTCGGCAGCAGCGAGGGCCATGACAGCTGCCGGCGGCGGTGCCATCGTGAACGTCGGTTCCATCGGGGGCGCGGGGTTCGGTGGCTCACCCGCGTACGCGGCTTCGAAGGCCGGCCTGATCGGCTTGACGAAGCAGGCCGCACGCGAGCTTGGCCCATCCGGGATCCG
This sequence comes from uncultured Anaerolineaceae bacterium, assembly GCA_964408835.1. GTDB lineage: Bacteria > Chloroflexota > Dehalococcoidia > Tepidiformales > Tepidiformaceae > CAYPAZ01. The sequence continues at coordinate 19,686 of CAYPAZ010000008.1, read as the reverse complement.
CGTCAATCTGGTGGCGCCCGGGGTGATCACGACCGAATGGGTCGGGCGGCACATCGACGCGCGGTCGCTCGAAACCACTCGCCAGGCCACGCCACTCCGGAGGGTGGGGTCCCCCGAGGACGTCGCGGGGGTGATCGCGTTCCTCGCGTCCGCGGACGCCGCGCACGTAACCGGCCAGGTGATCTCGGTCTCCGGTGGGCTGTGGATGCCCTGAGCCTAGTAGTGGGTCCGGCCGCCGCGGCCGCGCAGCTTCGGGTCGAGCACGTCGCGAATGGTGTCACCGATCATCGTGACGCAAAGCACCGTGACACAGATGAAGAGTGAAGGACCCCAGACCAGGTGCGGCGCGGCCTCGACCGTCAGTCGCCCCACAGCCAGGTCGGTGCCCCATGAGGGCTGGGGGGCCTGGACGCCCACGCCGAGGAAGCTCAGCGCCGCCTCGATGATGACCGCAGCGCTGATCGCCACGCTCGCCAGGATCAGCATCTCGTCGAGCGAGTTCACCAGCACGTGCCGCAACAGGATCCGCGAGTGGGACGCCCCCGAAGCCTGGGCGGCCTCAACGTAGCTCCGCGCCTTGACCTGCAACGCCACTGCCCGCATCACCCGCGCTGTTGTCGGCACCAGCACGATGCCTATTGCCAGGATGACGTTGCTTTCGCCTCGTCCGAACGCAGCGATCAGGACAAGTGCCAGGAGCAGCGCGGGGATGGCCATCAGCACTTCCAGCAGACGCTGGACCACGAGGTCGAACGTCCGCCCGACATAGCCGCTGACGATGCCAAGCGCCGAACCCAACCCGACCCCGATGCTCACGGAGAGGAATGCCACCCGCAGCGAGACGCGCCCGCCGTACACCAGCCGGGAGAACATGTCCCGGCCCAACCGGTCGGTGCCCAGCAGGTGGTCCATGCTCGGGCCCTCCAACCTCACTCCCGTCCCCACCTGCGTCGGGCCATAAGGCGTTACCAGCCCGGCGAACACCGCGGCGCCGCAGATGCAGAGGAAGATGAAGGACGCGACAACGCCCACGGGATTCTGCCGCGCCAGCCGCAGACCGCTGCGCAGCCAGGTGCTCCGCCTCGGCATGGCGTAGCTCAACGCCGGGATCCTCCCCCCGGACTCCGTCGCCGATGTCACGAGAGCCGCACTCGGGGGTCCAGCCACGCGTAGGAAAGGTCCACCCCGAGGTTGATGAATACAAACACGAACGCCGCCAGCAAGGTCACCGCCTGCAACACGATGTAATCCCGATTCAGGACAGCGCCATACGCCAGCGAGCCGACCCCCGTCAGCGAGAAGATCGACTCGACGATCACGGTCCCGCCAAGGAGGTAGCCAACCTGTGCGCCGGCCAGCGTGATGACCGGAAGGAGCGCGTTTCGCAGCACGTGCCGCAGCACGATCGCCCTTTCGCGGATGCCCTTCGCCATGGCCGTGCGCACGTAGTCCTCTCGCATCCCCCCCAGCACCGTCGACCGCGTCATCCGCATGACCGAAGCGGCGAACGATGACCCCAGGATGAGCGATGGGATGATGAACTGCTTCAGGTTCTCAACCGGCTCCTTGAAGACCGACACGCCACCGGCTGCGGGCGTCCAGTGGAACCACAGCGCCAGGTACGTGATGGTGACCGTCCCGAGCACGTAGTTCGGTACCGAAAGGCCAAGCACTCCGAAGAGCCGCGCGAGATAGTCGAGCGGCGTCCCCTGCCAGACCGCGCTCACAAGCCCGAGCGGGATGGCAATCAGGAGCCCGATGGCCGTTGCCAGGATGGTCAACTCCACGGTCACGGGGATCGTCCGTTTGAGCTCCGAATTGACGCTCTGGCGGTTGAACAGGCTGGTCCCGAAGTCCAGGCGGAGGACATCGGCGCCCCAATCGAGATACTGGACAACGAGGGGCCTGTCGAGACCGGCCTCCCTTCGCAACTCCTGGCGAGCTTCCTCAGAAAGGCCCGAAGTCCCCGCCGTGCTCTGGAAGACGTCCCCCGGGAGCACGCGCGCCAGGACGAACACCACGATGCTGACCCCGACCAGGACCGGGATCATGGCTACCAGCCTGCGAACGACATACTGAAACACTGGCTAGTGGCGCCTCCTGGGGCGAGGGATGAGGGGGTCGATAGCGTACCGGCCCCCTCACGCCGTTGCTATGCGTCCATCCACAGCTCTTGCATGGCCGCATACCCCCAACCGCCCCAGTCGTGGTACATGTTCGGGAGGAACCCGTGGATCTGGTTCGAATGCACGAAGTGCGTCGGCCCCTCCACCATCTGCAGGATGTATGCCTCATGCAGGAGCTGGTTCATCACGGTCTGGAAGGCTTCGCGCTTCTCGTCCGTGTTCGTGGTGGTGGTCAACGTCGCCAGACCGGAGTCGATCACGTCGTCGTTGATCCCGTAGTAGTTCTTGGCCGAGGCTGAGTGCCAGAGCAACTTCGCACTGATGGGCGCGTAACGCGGGAACGTCGCCACGAACCCCAGCGCCGCGCCCGAGAAGTTTCCGGTGAAGTACTTCGCGGAGAAGTCCGCGAACTCAAGCCGTTGGAGGTCGAGGTTGATGCCGGCTTCGGAGGCCTGCTCCTTCCAGAACACGAGCTGGTCTTCCAGCGCCTGGCTATACGGGAAGTATTCGATCGGCACGGTCAAATCGGAGACACCCGCATCCGATAGGAGCTGGCGGGCCGCGTCGAGGTCATACACATAAGCATCGCCGAGGTCCGGCTCCGCGTCGTACCAGTCCACCCACGCGTACGGGCCAAGGATGTTGTAGCTCCCACCCTTGATCGCGGTGTCCCCGTAGGTCTCGCGGTCGAACGACTTCGAAACGGCCTTACGGACGCGCGGGTCGGCGAACGCCGTCCCATCTACCTGGAACCCGACGTGGAAGACGTTGGACTGCCACCGGCTCTGGAACCGCAGCACCGTCGCGTCCTGCCGCTGGCTCATGACGGAATCGAGCGTGTCCAGCTCGCCAACGCCTTCACCACGCATCAGGAGGTAGTTGCCCGAGATGAACGCGCTTCGCGCCGTGGCGGCGTCCGGCACGGCCTCGAACTCAATGCTGTCGAGATACGGGCGCCCCTGCTGGTGGAAGTTCGGGAAGCGGCTGTACTTCGCGCGCGTCGCAGGGACGTATTCATCGAGCTGGAATGCGCCGGTGCCGATTGCCCGGGTTGCGAAGTCACCATCTTCATCCGCTACTTCGCGCGGCAGCATCACAATCCGGTTCTCCGTGAGCGCCTCGATGAAGTAGTTGATCGGCTCGCTCAGCGTGACTGTGACAGTTGTGTCGTTGACAGCCTCCACGCTATCGATCGGCAGGAACGCGTTGAACTCGGCGCTCGCCGTGAACGATTCGAGCGTGAACTTCACGTCCTCCGCCGTGAAGGGGCGGCCGTTGACCGGGTCCTTGTCGTGCCAGGTCAGGCCGTCCTTCAGGGTAATCGTGTAGCTCGAGGTTCCCTGGCTCTCATAGCTGGCCGCCATGTCGTTCTCTACCGAGAAGCTCCAGGGGTTGTACGACGCCATCTCCGTCCCGAACGTCCCCCGGAACAGCCGGCCGTAGACCGGCGTGTAGATGTTGGCGCTTTCGAACGAGGCCGACCGGATCGGGTCGAGCGACGCAGCGCGGATGTACGTCCCGTACTTGAGGTCGCCGCCCGTCTTCGGCGTTGCGGTGAGGTCCGGTTCGTTCTGGATCCACTCGAAGCCGGTAATGTCCCCGCCCGGGCCCTCGGTTGGTTGGGGGGTCTGGCCACCGTTGCCGCTCGGCTGGGTTGCCGTCGGTCGGGGCGCGTCGTCATCGTCATCGCCGCAGCCTACGAGGGCGAGTGTGGCACCCCCGACTCCTGCGACCGCCGCCCCCCGGAGCAGTTGACGCCGCCGAACGCGGTGTCGCTTCCAATAGTTATCGGACCGGTTGGTCTCCATGTTCCCCTCCCTGGATTGCGCTCTGCTGCTACTTGAGTGAGGCCGGCAGGCCGGGCCGTGACGCGGCCCCCAGCGCCTGGTTCAACATGGCCTGGGCTCGATAGGGTCCCCCTCGTCTGGCCGGCCGCGTGGCTGTTACGCGAGCCCGCGGTTGGTACGGCGCGGAACTCGCTTGCGATTCTCAGGCGATCAGCCTGCTGGTTTGTATCATCGCCGCCCATGCCATGTCAACATTTGCTATCGCCAAGCTTGACAGCCATATGGCTTTGCTTTAGAAATCGGCAAGCCACCCCGGCCGCGCCCAGGCCAGGGGAATCCACCCTTGCACCACGAGGAGATCGCGCGTGTCTGACCCCACAGCCGAACTCGAGCCTCTGGAGACGAGCGACGTTGACCGCTGGATAGGCCAGCCAACAGGTGGAAGCCAGCTGAAGGACCCGGTCACCCGTACCGACATCCGCCGGTGGGCACAGGGTATGCAGAACCCCAACCCGCTCTATATAGATGAGGATTTCGCCGCAGAGAGCGCCCTCGAGGAACTCGTCGCGCCTCAGTCATTCACCATCTGCACCGATGTCGGCCACGGGGCCACGCCATCTATCCAGGGGACCATCCCCGGCTCCCACATGCTTTTTGGCGGAGACGAGTGGTGGTTCTTCGGTCCCCGCATCCGCCCCGGAGACCTGCTCCGTTCCGAGCGCCTCGCGTTCGACTACAAAGTGGCCCAGACCTCCTTCGCGGGACCGACCATGTTCCAGCGCGGCGACACCACATACGTGAACCAGCGCGGCGAAATCGTGGCCAAGCAACGCTCCACTTCGATCCGCTATCTTGTCGCCAACGCCCACAGGATGAACTCTCTCAAGGACCTTGAGAACGAGCCCGAATGGACGGACGAGGAACTGATGGCCGTCGAGCGGGAGAAGATCGAGTACTACCGCACGTTCCAGGACCACGTGCGGCGCAACTGGGCCGACGTGAGTGCCGGGGAACGGCTGCAGCGAGGAGTGATCGGCCCACACACCATCCAGAGCTTTTCGACCGAATGGAGGTCGTACATCTTCACGGTCTGGGGGTCGAGCTATAACGACGGTCGCCCGACCTCCACCTCGCAGGCTGGCTGGCTGCCCGAGATGTCGCGAGACGAGGAAGCGGCCTCGGTTGACCCCGCGCAGGCTGATGGCCTCTATCACGGCCCCTCCCGCGGACACACAATCGACCGGTACGCGAAGACGATCGGCGTGCCCCGCGCCTACGGATACGGTGCCTCCATGGGGGCCTGGGTGTTGGACTACGTCACCAACTGGGCCGGCGAGCTGGGCTTCGTCACCCACAGCAACATCTCGTACCGGCATCCTCCACTGGTCGGCGATGTCACCTACCTGGACGCCGAGGTGGAGGAGACCTTCCGGGACGGAGACAGCGACCACGGACTCGCCCGCCTGAGGGTTCAGATGACAACACAGTCCGGGGTTCAGATGGCACGTGGCACCGTCCAGGTCAAACTACCTGCCTGATGGCGGGCCAGCGGTGGCCTAGACGGGGGACTGCATGGTTTTCGCGCCGGGAATCCTGGGAGACCGCGTCGCCATCGTGACCGGCGGCGGGACGGGCATCGGCAGGGGCATCGCTCACGAACTCGCCCGCGCCGGAGCCTCTGTGACCATCGCCGGCCGCCGGAAGGACCCTCTCGATACCGTGGCCGCCGAACTCACGGAGATCGGTGCCGAGGCGCTTGCGCGTCCCACCGATATTCGTGACTGGGACCAGGTCCAGGGCCTCGTCGCCGAAACCGTCGACCGCTTCGGCGCTGTGGACATCCTCGTCAACAACGCGGGCGGCCAGTTTCCCTCCGCGTTCGAAGAACTTTCGCCAAAGGGCTGGAATGCGGTGGTCGACCTGAACCTGAACGGAGTGTTCAACTGCTGCCGCGCCGCCGGTGAGCCGATGCTCCGCCAGGGCCGCGGCAAGATCATCAATATCATCACCGGCTACGCGCGACGGGCGGCGCCTCGCCTGGCCCATTCCGGCGCCGCGAGAGCCGGCGTCGAGAACCTCACCCGTTCGCTCGCGCTCGAGTGGGCGCCACACAACATCCAGGTGAACTGCATCTCACCGGTGGTCCGCACCGAAGCCTTGGCCCGGAACTCACCCCCGGACGCAGATGGAGAGGATGCCCTCCTCGCCGCCATCCCTGCGGGCCGCTACGCGTCAGAGCACGAGGTGGGCTGGCTCGCGACGTTCCTCGCCTCACCAGCCGGGGACTTCATCACGGGTGAGCACATCTGCATGGACGGGGGCTACTGGCTCTCGGTCGGGATCGGGACGGCGGTCGGGAGGCCCCCAAGATGACCGCGCCCGCGGGTCCCCTGCTCGGGCTCCGCGTGCTGGACCTCACGCAGGGCGCCGCGGGACCGTACTGCACACGCCTGCTGGCCAGCTACGGCGCCGACGTCATCAAGGTGGAAAAGCCCGGCACCGGTGACCCGATGCGCTGTTGCCCCCCGTTCGTCGGCGACAAGCCGGGCCCTGACACCAGCCTGGCCTTTCTTCATCTGAACGTGAACAAGCGCGGGATCACCCTTGACCTCGGGACCCCGGCCGCGGAACCACTCCTGACCGAGCTGGTCCGCCGCTCCGACGTCGTGGTCGAAAGCTTCCAACCGGGCACGCTGGCGGAGTTCGGGTTCCCGTACGAACACCTGGCGCGACTCCAGCCGAGGATCGTCCTCACATCCATCTCGAACTTTGGCCAGACGGGACCCTACAGGGACCTCCCCGCCAGCGAGATCGTCCTCTACGGGATGGGTCATGCCATGTTCGGCACCGGGCAGCCCGATGCCGAACCCATGTCGATGGCTCCCCGGGTCAACCTCCATTTCGCCGGGCAGACAGCCGCCGTCGCGACAATGAGCGCTGTGCTCGCCGCCGAGGCGCGGGGGAACGGCGACTGGATCGATGTCTCGATCATGGAGACGTTCGCAAGCTCTGTGGATCGCCGGGCCATCTCCCTGACCGCGTACGAGTACACGAAAGAGAAGATGGTCCGCCTCGCCAGCGTCACTGGCATGGCCGTCCCGCCGCCCTACAACCCGTGCGCCGATGGGTACTTCCATATCACCGTTGGCGCCGCATGGTGGGACCCCTTCGTCGCAGCGATCGGAGAGGACTTCGTCCGGGACCCCCGCTTCGTCCCTCCGATGACCGACCTGGCGGCGAAGGAGGAGTTCGACTCGTTCTGGATCCCTTGGTGCCTGGCGCGGACGAAGCGCGAAATCGTCGAAGTTTTCCAGGCTGGCGGACTCCCATGCGCGCCCGTCAACTCGATCGCGGACCTCGCCACGGACCCGCACCTTGAAGAGCGCGGGTTCTTCCAGTGGCTCACCCACCCCGTCGCCGGGGCAGCCCGCTACGCCGGTCTCCCTTTCGCGATGGCCGACACCCCGGGCGGCTACTGGAAGGCGGCCCCGACGCTCGGCGAGTCCAACGCCGAAGTACTCGCCGAGTTGGGCTGCAAGGCGCCAGACATCGAACAGCTCGCCGCGGAGGGAGTGATCTAGTGACGCTTCCGCTGGATGGTGTGCGCGTACTCGACATGGGCGTGGTCCTCGCCGGGCCGCAGGCCGGGCTACTCCTCGCGGACCTCGGAGCCGAGGTCATCCGGGTCGAGTCAACGCAGCACTTCCCGCCTCAGACCCGCGGCATCTTCGCCCGTCCGACGAAAGAACAGGTTATGTCCAGCATCCCGACCGCCGGCGGCTATCCCATGCGCGAACCGGGCGACGCACCGTGGAACCGCTTCGCGTGGTTCAACACCACCGCGCGTAACAAGCTTGGCATGACCATCGACCTCAAGAAGAAGCGCGGTCGCGAGCTGTTCAAGCAGCTCGTGGCCATCAGCGATGTCCTCGTGACCAACCAGACCCCCGGCACCATGGAAGGGCTCGGGCTTGGATATGCCGATCTGGGACTCGTGAACCCGCGCCTCGTCTACGTCGAAGCCTCGTCCTTCGGCACAAGCGGGCCCTACCGGAACTTCCGGGCCCTGGGACTACAGATGGAGGCCTTCGCCGGCCACGACCTGCTCCGCCACTATCCCGACCGCGACGTCAGCTCGAACACCTGGGCGGTGACAGCCGATGCCTCCGGCGCGCTCGGCATGGCACTGGCCGCCCAGATGGCGCTGTACGCTCGAAACCGCACCGGGCGCGGGCAATACATCGACCTCTCGATGGTCGAGAACTTCGTCGGGCTTCTCGGCGGCGCGGTCCTGGACTTCAGTTACAACGGCCGCGTCCCGGAGAGCATCGGCAACCGCGACTACAGCGCCATCCAGGGTTGTTACCCCTGCGCGGGCGAGGACCGGTGGCTGACGCTGACGATCGTCGACGACGAGACCTGGCAACGGTTCTGTGACCTGGCCGGAATGTCGGGGCTGGCCGCCGGGAAGTTCGCCACCGCCGAATCACGCCGCGCGAACCAGGACGAACTCGATCAGTCGATCTGCGAGTGGACGCGGCAACTGACACGCGAGGACGCAGTCGAGCGACTGCGAGCAGCCGGGATCCTGGCAGGCCCGGTGCTCGACGATGCGGATCTCTTCGAGGACCCACACCTGGCCGCACGCGGCTACTTCCTCGAGATCGACCACGCGGATGCGGGCACACACCGCTACCCGGGCTTCCCCTACCGTCTCAAGCGCGCGGAGCTGGGGGTGCGCAGCCCGCCTGTCCGGCTCGGCGAACACAATGAGTACGTCTATAAGGAGCTCCTTGGAGTGACCGACGAGGAATACGCGAGCCTCGAAGCCGAAGGGCACATCGGCACCGAGTTCGCACCACACATCAGGTGACCAGGAGGAACCAGAGACATGACCTACGCATCCGAACGCGGCCTTCTCGAACTCGACACAGCACCCGTGGACGCCTGGATAGGCGTGCCCCTGGGCGGCCAGCAGTTCAAAGAGCCGTTCACGAATAACGATGTCCGCCGGTTCGTCCAGGGCATGCAGAACCCGAACCCGCTCTACTTCGACGAGGAGTATGCCGCCGAGAGCCGCTTCGGCCGCATCCCATGCCCGCAGTCGTACTTCGGCGGCGGTCCCGGGACGGGCGCCACCCCGGCGATCCAGGGGTCCATTCCCGGCACCCACATGCTCTTCGGCGGCGATGAGTTCTGGTTCTTCGGGCCACGCGTCTTTCCCGGCGATACGCTCCGCATGGAGCGCATGCTCTACGACTACAAGGTCGCAAACACCACGTTCGCCGGGCCGACCATGTTCTCCCGGGGCGACACCACCTACTTCAATCAGCGCGGCGAGAGCATCGCGCGCCAGCGCTCGACCTCGATCCGCTACCTGGCTGAGAATGCGGTCCGCCTGGGCTCGTTCGATGACCAGCGCGAGGAACCGGTCTGGACGGAGGAGGAACTCGAGGCCGTCGAGCGCGAGAAGCTCGAGTACATCAGGACCCACCTCGAAATGGGCCACCAGCCGCGGTTGTGGTCCTCCGTGGAAGTCGGGGATCAGCTACCGAAGCGCGTCCTCGGGCCACACAGCATCCAGACCTTCACCACCGAGTCGCGCACCGACGTCGGCGGCTGGGGCGCCCACTATCAGTCCGAGGGGCCAAGTTCGACCATGGAAGCCGGCTGGATCCCCGAAATGACCCGCGACGAGGAAGGAATGCGAATCAACCCCGGGCTCGGTGATGGCCTCGTCTATGGGCCCTCGCGCGGCCACGTCCAGCCGAAATACGCGAGGATCATCGGGATGCCCCGCGGCTACGGCTACGGTGCTTCGATGGGTGCGTGGATTACCGATTACCTGAGCAACTGGGCCGGCGAATGGGGCTTCGTCCTGCACGTCGATTCGCAGTACCGGAACCCCGCCTTCACCGGGGACGTCACCTACCAGATGGGCGAAGTCGAGAACAAGTGGGTCGACGACCAGGGCCGCCACACCGTCCAGATCCGCCACGTGATGACCAACCAACACGGCGTCACCATGGCCCGCGGCATGGGGGAGGTCATCCTCCCTAACGAATAGCTCCATGCTGCGCGGGGGCGGGGACGGTCCTGCTCCGTCCGGCGGCGATGTCAGGAGGCGAGGAACGCCGAAACTGCCGCGGTGAACGCCTCCGGCTGCTCGAGCATCGGCAGGTGCCCGGCTCCGGCGATAACCTCCACCGTGCACTGCGGTATCAAGTTCGCGAACGCGTCGCCGTAGGCCGCAGGCACAAGGCCGTCGTCGGCGCCCATGACCACGAGGGCCGGCGCCTTCACGAACGGTAGCCGGTTCGAGAGGCCCCGGTCGGGGATCGGCCACAGGAACTTGCCTGCCGCGGAGAGGTTCATCGCCCGCGCGACGATCGCCTCGGGCCCAGAGCGGCCGTTCCCGAGCGCGGAGAGGGCCGCCTGCGCGACCGGGCCTTCGGGGTCACTCCAGAGCGCGCGCTGAAGGTTGCCAGGGCTCATCACGAACAGGTCGGGGATGGGCTGCTCATCAAGCCACAAACCGAACGGCGCGGCCAGCACCAGCCGGCGCACGACCTGCGGGCATATCGCAGCGATCTCGGCCGCGAACATCCCCCCGAGCGAGTGTCCCAGGACATCCACCGGCCCCTCGAACTCCCGCTCGATGAACTGCCGGTACTGCAGGACAAGGTCGAGCACCCCCTCGATCTCCTCCAGATCTCCCGAACCGTCGTATCCGGGGTGCGTGGGCGCGACCACGGAGTACCGCTCGGCCAGGGCCTCACGAAAGCCAGCTGTCGCCGCTGGCCCCTCGAACCCGTGGAGGAAGAGCAACGGTGTCCCGCTGCCACCCCGCCAGGCGGATGCCGGGTCAGGGCTAAGTGTCGGCGTTGCCAGGCTGGTCATCGGGCACTCCTAGGCCGGGTCGGGTCCAGGCAGATGATTGCGGATCTATAGATCTTGTGCAACCTCACTTGGTTTCTCATATAATCCCCGAGCGCGGGGCGAGACTCTCTCAACAAGCGCCTCCGGAGGTGGCCAAACGATGGATCAACGACTGGTCGGCAAGACGGCCATCGTGACCGGAGCCGCGTCGGGGATCGGCAAGGCCACCGCGCTCCGGATGGCGGCCGAGGGCGCAAATGTGGTCGCGGTAGACCTGAACGCGGAAGGCCTGGGCGCGACCGCTCAGGAGGTCGCCGCCGCGAGCGGCCGAGCGGCTATCGTGCCCGCGGATGTCTCACAGCACTCGGACTGCAAGACCGTCGTCGCGAAAGCTGTGAGCGAATTCGGCGGCGTCAACATCCTCGCCAACATGCACGGGATCTCCGATTTCACCGACACCAAACTCCTGACGCTGACCGAAGAAGTATTCACCCGCACATGGGAGGTGAACACGAAGGCCATCTTCCTGCTCTGCAAGGAAGCGATCCCGGAAATGCAGAAGGCCGGCGCCGGGTCCATCATCAACATGTCTTCTGGTGCGGCACTGGGCGGCGGCGGCGGGACCGCCTACACCGCGAGCAAGGGTGCCCTCAACGCGCTGACCAGGGCCATCGCCAACCAGCACGCCGCCGACAACATCCGCTGCAACGCCATCTGCCCGGGCCCCATCGACACGCCGATGATGCACCGGTCCTTCGAGAAGCTCGGCCTCACGAACCTGCCTATCGCCCCGGGACGCATCCCCAGGATTGGCCGCCCGGAGGAGGTCGCAGCCCTCGTCGCGTTCCTGGCGTCCGACGAGGCTGCGTTCATCACGGCGGCTACCTACACCATCGACGGCGGAGCCAGCGGACACTGAGAACCACGGGAGGGAACCATCATGACACAGGCCACGCAGCCAAAACCCGCCACCATCGACGAGTGGCGCGCCACCGGTGAGCGGCTTCGAAACTGGGGCCGCTGGGGAGCCGACGACCAGCTGGGTACGCTCAACCTGATCACCGCTGACAAGCTGCGCGAGGCGGCGGGGCTGGTCAGACAGGGCAAGGTGTTCCCACTCGGGATCGACTTCGACGCGTACGGGCCGCAGGGCGCGCACGGCTTCCGGAGGAACCCCATCCACCTGATGATGGTGGACGGCGGCGACGCGGAGCTCGCCCAGCACCTGACGGGATGAGGTGGCGCTACAGAGGCCCAGATGGTCCACATCTGGGGCGCCGGCCCCATGCGGTTCAACGATGACTTCATCATGATGCCGCTCCAGGCCGGGACCCAGTGGGATGCCCTCGCACACGTCTACTACGACGAGCAGCTTTACAACGGCTACCCGGCCTCCGCCGTCACCAGCTTCGGCGCCACCCGCAACTCCATCGACCAGGTCGACCAGAAGGGGATCGTCAGCCGCGGCGTCCTGCTCGATGTTGCGCGCCACCGTGGCGTCGACCATCTTCCGCCGAACACCTCGATCTCGCCGGAAGAGCTCGACGCGGTCGCCGCCGACCAGGGCGTCGAAGTGGGCCGAGGCGACATCGTCCTGGTGCGGACAGGTTGGTGGGCCGTCTTCCTCGCCGAACGGGACGGGGAGGCGTGGACCATGGGCTCACCCGGAGTCAGCTGGCGGGTGGCCGAGTGGCTCCACCAGAAGGACTGCGCAGCGATTGCGTCCGACAACATCGCGGTGGAAGTCTCCGGAGCCGAGGTCGAAGGCGTGATGCTCCCGTTCCATCTCCTCTGTATCCGTGACATGGGCCTGATGCTCGGCGAGATGTGGAACCTCGAAGCCCTGGCGGCCGACTGCGCCGCCGACGGCGTCTACGAGTTCCAGCTCGCGGCACCCCCGCTTCGCGTCACCGGTGCCGTCGGCTCCCCGATCAACCCTCTGGCGTTGAAGTAGCATCGAGGAGATGACCTCCCAACCATCCGCCCCACCACCGACCGCCGATGCCCTGGCCGGCCTCCGCGTGGTCGAACTCGGAGGGATGGTCTCCGCCTCTTACGCCGCGAAACTGATGGCTGACCTCGGCGCCGATGTCGTCAAGGTCGAGCCTCCCGAAGGCGACCCTTCACGAAGCCGGGGACCGTTCCCGCCCGGTATGGAGGGCAATCTCGATGCCAGCGGGCTGTTCATCTACCTCAACTCCAATAAACGCGGCGTCGTCCTCAATCTTGAAGCCGCTCCGGGCCGCGCGGCGCTACTCGACCTGCTGGGCGAGGCGGATGTGCTCGTCCACAACCTGCGGCCGCGCGACGCAAGGCGCCTCCGCGTCGACTACGACTCTCTCGCGAGCGACCTCCCTCGCGTCGTGTACACCTGGGTCACGCCGTTTGGCCTGAGCGGCCCACACGCCGACTGGGAAGCCGAGAACCTGAATGTCGCCGCCGCCGGTGGGTGGCTCTCCGTGACGCCCGGGAGCAGCCCCTACCAGGACCTTCCCCCACTGAAGGCGTTCGGGAGCCAGGCAGACTTCCAGGCGGCGACTCACGCGGCCGTCGCGACGATGGGCGCCCTCTGGGCCCGAGAGGCGACCGGCCGCGGGCAGCTCGTGGAGGTTTCCGCCCAGGAGTGCATCGCAGCCGCGCTCGAACTCGCGCTGGTGACCTATACCTACACCGGGCGCATCGCCAGCCGCCTGGGCATCCGCACGAGTGCCCCGATGGAGATCATGGAGTGCAAGGACGGACTCATCTTCGTCATGACCGCCGACCCCCACCAGTGGGACTCGTTCGTCCATGTGCTTGGAGACCCCGAGTGGGCGGACTGGGAGATCTTCAACGATCGGTTCAAGCGCGGCGAGAACCGTGATGCACTCAGGCCGCTGATCGAAGACTGGCTGATGCAGCACACGGTGCAGGAAGTCTTCGACATGGCCGGCGAGGCGCGGCTCCCGTTCGCCCCTGTCTCCGATATCGGGGATCTCCTGGAGTCGCCCCACCTGAAAGCCCGCGGGTTCTTCGTGACGCTCCGCCATCCCGTCGCCGGGGAGGTGACGATGCCCGGCGCACCCTACCTCCTTCCCCGCACTCCCTGGCGGCTCCGTCGCCCGGCGCCCACACTGGGCCAGCACACGGACGAGGTCCTCGCGCGGTACCATCGCGAGGTGAGGGCATGAGGCCGCTCGAAGGCATCCGCGTCGTCGATATGAGCTGGATGTGGGCCGGGCCCTACTGTGCCCTCCAGCTTGCGCAGCTTGGCGCCGAGGTCATCCGGATCGAGTCGAACCAGCGGCCATGCATGAACCGACGGGTGCCGCCATACGCAGCCAACGAACCCGGGCTCAACCGGGGGGGCAGCTTCAACCAGTGGAACCAGGCCAAGCAGAGCGTGCTCCTCGACATGAAGCAGCCGGAGGCGGTCGAGCTCGCCCGCGAGCTGCTCGCCATCTCCGACGTCTTCATCGAGAACTACGCCGCTGGCGTCGTGGAGCGTCTCGGACTCGGCTATGAGGTCCTCGCCGCCAGGAACCCTGGCCTGGTGATGGCGTCGCTCAGCGGCTTCGGTCAGACCGGCCCCTATCACGAACGGGTCGCCTTCGGCACGCCGCTCACCATGATCAGCGGGCTTGCCGCCCTGACGGGGTACGAGGGCCACGGCCCGAGCGAGGTCGGCCTCTCCTACGGCGACCCCAATGCCGGCCTCCACGGGGCTTTCGCGATCCTCGCCGCCCTCTGGCACCGGCGCGCGACCGGGCAAGGCCAGTACATCGACCTCTCGCAATGGGAATCCCTCATGACCATCCTGCCGGAGGGGATCATGCCCGTTACCCTCCGCGATGAGCAGCCGGCCCGCGCCGGCAACCACGATCAGACCATGGCGCCGCACAGTGTCTACCCCGCCCGGGGCGATGACCGCTGGGTAAGCATCGCCATCCGCGACGATCGCGAATGGCAGGCGCTCGCCGGGCACCTCGACCCCGGGCTCGGCTCAGACGAGCGTTTCGCGACGGCGACGGCGCGGAAGGCGAACGAAGCTGAGCTCGACCGGCTCATCGCCGCCTGGACCGCCGAACGGGACGAGTGGGAACTGACCGAGCTCCTCCAGGCCGACGGCCTCGCCGTCGTCCCGGTCATGGACATGAAAGACGTAGCCGAGGACCCGCACCTAAACGGGCGCGGCTTCTTCGTGCAGCTCGAACATCCCGAAGCGGGCGTCCAGAAGCACGCCGGCATCCCGTGGAAGCTCCACGGCACGCCAGTCGCCATCGAGTCGCCAGCACCGTGCATGGGCCAACAGAACGAGTACGTGGTCAAGGAACTCCTCGGCCGGTCCGACGAGGAGTACGAGCGGCTCCTGGCGGACGGAGTGCTCTACTAGTGGCGGAAGAGAGAGCCGAAGTCGGCCTGATCCGGCGGTTCGTGGCAGCCATGAACGCGCACGACCTCGACGGCCTCAGCGGGTGCTACGACCCCGACGCCAGGATCCTGTACCCCGGCCGCGAACCACAGCCGGTGGCCACCTACATCGAGAGTGAGAGGGGCATGCTTGAGTCCGTGCCTGGCTACCAGATTCGGCCCCTGAGCATCCTCGCAGCCGACGGCGGCCACGTGCTTCTCGAACTCGAAATGTCGGGCACCCAGCGGAAGGATCTCGGCGGGAGGTCGTTCACCGTCACGGGTGCCTACGTGTTCCGCGTGGAGGGCGGCCTGATCGTGGAGGAGCGCGCCTACCCCGACCTCGCGGGCCTCCGCCGCCAGCTCAAGAGCCAGACTTCGCCTCCCCCAACGGCGTGAAGAACCATGCTACGGTCCGGCCACCGTCCAGCGTGGGGTCGATGACCATTGAGCCCGCCTGGCTGGCCAAGGCGGCCGCGGCCTCCGCGGTCGTGGCGGCGTCCACCTCATAGATCGCGAGGTACCGGTAGGGGGAGGAAGCGTTGCGCAGTTGGCCCTCCGCCAGCTTGAACCGCCGGGCCGAGACGAACCCTGGCACCTGCAGGACATCACCGAGGTGGACGTTGTCGTACCAGTCGTTGAACGGCTCGTCGTCGCCTTCGGTGGCGTTGCTCAGCACCAAGAGGATGTGGTTCACGACGCTAGCTCCTACCGCGGGAGGCCAAGGCCCCGGGTCGCGATGATGTTCCGCTGAATCTCGGATGTGCCGCCGCCGATGGTCGTGGTCAGATACGTCTGCGTGGCGAGGGCGAACCGCGCCCGGAGCTTCGCATACTTGCTCCCCTCGTACAGCTGCCCGTAGAGCTGCAGAGCCTGGAATCCCGTGTAGCCGAGCCTCGTGCCGAGCTCCGAGGAAAAGACCTTCCCAATGGACGCCTCGTAGTTCGGCACGTCGCCGGCTTCCTGGATCGAAGCGATCCGGTACGCCAGGTTCCGGCCCACCTCAACCTCCAACCAGCGCTCGGCGATCTTGCCCCGCAGCAGCTCGCGGCGGCGCCCATCGAGCTTTCCTGAAGCGTGGGTTTCCCGTACGAAGGCAATGAGGTCATGCAGCGTCCTCCGCATGCCCGATGCCCCACCAATGCCGGAGCGCTCGAAGTCGAGCAACGCGGCCCCGATGTACCACCCCTGGTTCTCCTCTCCCACCAGGTTCTCCCGGGGTATCCGCACATCCTCGAAGTACTCCTGGCAGAAGTGGATGTAGTTCGTCATGGAGCGGAGGGGGATCACCGTCACCCCCGGCGAATCCATCGGCACCAGAAAGAAGCTGATGCCCTTGTGCTTCGGCGCCTCGGGCGCGGTCCGGGCCAGGACGAAGATCCAGTCGGCGTTGAGCCCGTGCCCGGTCCAGATCTTCGTGCCGTTCAGCACGTATTCGTCACCATCGCGCACCGCGCGCATCTGGAGCGAGGCCAGGTCTGAGCCCGCGTTCGGCTCCGAGTATCCCTGGGCCCACATGACATCGGCCTTCGCGATCCCCGGCAGATGCCGGGCCTTTTGCTCCTCGGTGCCGTACAGCATCAGGATCGGGCCGAGCATGTTCAGGCCGTTCGCATTCAGGATTGGCGCCCGCCGGTAGCCGATCTCTTCACGCAACACCACCTGCTCCATGATGCTCAACGAAAGGCCGCCGTAGTCCTTCGGCCAGTGCGCCGTGAGCCAGCCGTGCTCCGAGAGGCGCTTGTTGAACTCCAGCGCGATGGCGTGCTCTTCCGCGTCCCCGCTCCACTCGGTCCCAACCGGGGACTCCTCGAAGTCATCCGGGAGCGCCTCGGCCAGGAACGCCCGGATCTCGCGGCGCAGCTCCTCCTGTTTGGCAGTGAACCGGAATTCCATGGCCGCTACACGGTACGGGAGACGACCGCCGGTTCTCCGGCGCGCTTCTTGAAGTACGGGATCACGTGTTGGCCGAACAGCCGGATGGACTCCATCACCTTCTCGTGCGGAACCCTCCCAGCCTGCATCAGGCACATGATCTGGTCGACGCCGATCTCTTCCCAGTGCTTGATCACCTTGATGCAGCGCTCCGGGTCGCCGATGCAGACGACGGCGTTGTCGACCATCTCGTCGATTTCGGCCGCGGACGTCTCAACTTCGGTGAAGTACTCCCGGCCATACCAGGCCCGCCAGGCACCGTCCTCCTTCGCCCACTTGCCGTACAACTGCTGGGCGCCCTGCACATACGCGCCCGCGGCGAAGCCGCCCACCGCCTTCGCCTCGGCATCGTCTTCGAGGCAGAGCGTCACGGTGAACGCAGCCACATTGTTGTTGACGAACGCCCCCACCGGTTCGGCCGACTTCACCCGCTCCTTGTACATCGCCACTGCCTGCTCCGATTGCCCCGGCGCGCTGAGCGAGAACGACAGCACGCCGATCCCCTTGTCGGCGGCGATTTCGAATGTCTGCGGGCTCACACCGGAAACCCACATCGGGGGGTGCGGCTTCTGCACGGGCTTGGGGATGACGTTCCGCGGCGGAACGGTCCAGAAACGTCCGTTATGTTCGAAGCTGTCCTGGGTCCACATCTTCGGGATCATCCCCACCGCTTCTTCCCACATGTCCCGCGAGATGTCGGGGTCGATATTGAACCCGCCAAGCTCCGCCTCCGAAGTGCCACGGCCAGTCCCGAACTCCAGCCGGCCGTTGCTGAGGAGGTCGAGCACCGCGCCCCTCTCAGCCGCCCGCACGGGATGGTTCATCGTCAGCAATACGACCCCGTGGCCGAGCCGGATCGTCGAAGTCCGCGCGGCCGCCGCCGTCAGGAAGAGCTCCGGCGCGGAGGAGTAGGAGAACTTCTCGGTGAAGTGGTGTTCCGTCTCCCAGACGTACTCGAAGCCCATCTCCTCGGCATATTGGATCTGCTCGAGCGCCTCCCAGTAGGCTCGCCGGACCGCGTCCTCATCGTGGGGCCTCAGGGCGATCAACTCGTAGAACAGACCAAACTTCATCAGGACACTCCCCCGCACCTGCCGGTCTGCGGCGCGGTGCGTAGACTAGTAGGACGATGAAAGAAATGTCAAACGGAATGGCGCTCCCACCAAGCTAAATGCAAATCGAGTACCCAATGAGCGCCACATTCCCAATCTCGCCACTTCCCCGGCACACTGGTGAGGAGTAGACTCTCACCGGCCGGACCCCACGGGCCGCCCGGCAGGAGGCGCGATGAAGTTCCACTGGTTCGCTGAGGTCACCTATCCCCACCTCGCCCCCGACTTCGCCGAGAGACACCCCAGCGCCTGGGTGACAGTCTCGCCCTCCGTGGCCGAGCCGCTCAAGGTCGGCGAGACGTACCGGATGTTCCTGGACCTCATGGAGTTCGCCGACACCGTTGGCTTCGACGGCCTTGCGGTCAACGAACACCATCAGACCGCGGGCGCCATGACTCCTTCCCCCAACCTCCTGGCCGCTGCCCTCGCCAAGAACACCCGGAACGCCGCCCTCCTGGTCATCGGAGATAGCGTCGCCCTCTACAACCCGCCTACCCGCGTCGCCGAGGAGATGGCCTACCTTGACTGTCTCTCCGAGGGACGCCTCATCGCCGGTTTTGTCTATGGGACCGCAATGGACTCAGTCTACGCCTACGGCATCCCGCCCGCCGAGCTCAGGGCACGCGTGGCCGAAGCGCGGGAACTCATCCTCCGGGCGTGGCAGGCGGAGGAGCCCTTCGCCTTCAACGGCAAGTACACGAAGCTCCGTTATGTGAACACGTGGCCGAAGCCCGTCCAGAAGCCCACCCCTCCCGTGTGGGTCCCCGGGAGCGGCAGCATCGAGACGTGGGACCTGGTGACCGAGAAGAACTACTGCTACGGCCACCTCTCCTTCTCGGGCATGCGGTCCGCCAAGCCCGTGGTCGACGGATACTGGGACTACGTCGACAAGCTCGGCGGGGACATGAACCCGAACCGCATGGCGTTCACCCAGATCTGCTGCGTTGCCAACAGCGATGCCGAAGCCGAGCGCCTCTACTACGACGCGGTCAAGTACTTCTACCGCTACACCAACCGGGTCTCGCGCGGGTTCACCTCAGCGCCGGGATACCGCAGCGCCAAGTCCATGCTCTGGGAGCTCGAACGCCAGCAGTCGAATCCGGACCGGGAGCGGGCTTACAAAGGCGAGATGAGTTTCGGCGAGTACGCCGACAAGGGATTCATCATCGCCGGGAGCCCGGCGACCGTCCGCGACCGGCTCCGAGAGATCGCCACCGAGCTTCGAGTCGGCCAGCTCATCCCAACGTTGCACATCGGCGACCTCTCCGAGGAGACGGCGAGGGAGAACACGCGGCTGTTCGGCACCGAGGTCATCCCCTCTCTCCGCGACGTGTGGGCCGAGTACCCGGATTACTGGACCCCGCGCGTCAGCCAGGAACGGGTCGCCGCCGCAGCTGCGGTGCCCGCCGGGGTGGCGGGCGGGGACTTCGCCGCCGCCGTGGCGGGTGATCCACTTGT
>CAYPAZ010000007.1:0-20555 GCA_964408835.1 uncultured Anaerolineaceae bacterium | reverse complement strand
GCCGCCTGCTTCAGGACTGGCCAGCCGCCGCCGCGAAGTTTGTGAAGGTTATGCCGGTCGACTACCGTCGCGTGCTCGAGCAGCAACGCCAGGCGCAGGCGAACGGTGGGTCGCTCGCCGGTGGCGCGGCTGTCCCTCAGCAGGTCCCTGCCCGTGGCTAAGCCTACCGGCTTCATCGAGTTCGACCGCCAGCTGCCCCGCCGCCGCCCTGTCGGCGAGCGCGTCCGGGATTGGATGGAAGTCTACGAGGACTTCCCCGTCGAGGCGCTCAGGGCCCAGGCGGCTCGCTGCATGGATTGCGGCATCCCGTTCTGCCATCAGGGGTGTCCGCTCGGGAACATCATCCCGGACTGGAACGACCTCGTGTACCGCGACCACTGGCGGGAAGCGATTGACCGGCTCCACGCCACGAACAACTTCCCCGAGTTCACGGGCAAGCTCTGCCCCGCGCCGTGCGAAGCCGCCTGCGTCCTGGCTATCAACCAGGACCCCGTGACCATCAAGCAGGTCGAGGTGGAAATCATTGACCGCGCCTGGGACGAGGGCTGGGTGACCCCGGAGCCCGCCGGCGTATCGACCGGCAAGAGGGTGGCCGTCGTGGGTTCCGGCCCGGCCGGGCTGGCGGTGGCTCAGCAACTGTGCCGCGCCGGCCATGCGGTGACCGTCTTCGAGCGGGCCGATCGCATCGGCGGATTGCTCCGCTACGGCATCCCCGACTTCAAGATGGAGAAACGCTTCCTCGACCGGCGGCTCGCGCAGATGGAGGCGGAGGGAGTCGCCTTCCGTGCCTCAGTGAACGTGGGATCGGACGTAACAGGTGATGAGCTCCGCTCGGACTTCGATGCGGTCTGCCTCGCCGGGGGCGCCACACATCCGCGCGACCTTGAAGTCCCCGGCCGCGAACTGGACGGCGTCCACTTCGCGATGGACTACCTCCCGCTTCAGAACAAGCGCAACGCCGGAGACGAGATCCCGGAGCACCAGTTCATCACCGCCGAAGGCAAGCGAGTCATCATCCTTGGTGGAGGGGACACCGGCGCCGACTGCCTCGGGACTGCTCACCGCCAGGGCGCCCGCGATGTGCTCCAGTACGAGTTGCTCCCCAGGCCGCCGGGCGAACGGCCCGCGAACCAGCCCTGGCCGACGTATCCGATGGTGTACCGCACCTCCTCAGCACACGAGGAGGGTGGGGTCAGGGACTACTCCATCCTCACGAAGCAGCTCACCGGCGAGAACGGCGTTCTCAAGAAGCTCCACGGTGTGCGCGTCGAGTTCGTCGATGAGGGCGGCCGCCAGGTGATGAAGGAAATCCCGGGCACGGAATTCGAGGAGGATGTGGACCTCCTGCTGCTGGCGATGGGGTTCCTCGGTCCGGAGCGCGGGCCCCTGCTCGATCAGCTCGGCGTGGAACTCACGGAGCGAGGCAACGTGAAGGCGGACGAAAACAAAATGACAACCGTCCCCGGCATCTTTGTCGCCGGCGATATGACTCGGGGCCAGTCGCTGATCGTCTGGGCTATCGCGGAGGGCAGGACGGCGGCCCGCGGTATCGATGAGTGGCTCATGGGCGAAACGGCCCTCTCAGACCCGGACCACTCCTTCGCCACCCACGTCACGCCGGTTGAGGTGTAGCCTTCTCGCCTGTGCGATGGTCACGCATCGCGGCGAACAAGGTAATTGGCAATAGCCCGGAGATGTTCGCGCTCGTCCTCACCAATGGGAACCCCGGCGAGGAGCCCCTCAGCCGCGGCGGCATACCGCTCGGCAGCTTCGCGGGTGCCTGAGCGGCCGCCCACGAACTCGATGGCCCGGGCAGCCTCGCGAGCAGCCGCCTCGTCCACCTCATCCATGGCGAACACCTGGTCCAGGAGCTCGGCTGTCCTGCCGTCGGCCATCGCAAGCACCACGGGATAGGTCTTCTTCTTCCGGCGAATGTCTGACCAGTCGCTTTTGCCGGTGTAGTCAGGGTTTCCCCAGATTCCGAGATAGTCATCCCAGACCTGGAATGCGAGTCCTACCTGCAGCCCCCACTCTGCAACCGCCGCCGTTACTTCCTCCTCTGCGCCGGCGAGAATCGCGCCCACCTGCACGGACGCCGCGAGCATCGCGCCCGTCTTTCCCCCCACCATGGCTGCGTAGTCCGCAACGCCCACCCTCGGCTGTGCCTCGAACTCAATGTCCTCCCATTGCCCGGCGATCATCCGGTCGATTGCGTGGGTGAGCGCGCGAAGCACCAGGTCCCGCCGGGAGGGCGATAGGTCGGCATCCAGCAGCGCCGCGATGGCGCGGCTGTAGAGATAGTCACCGATGTTGATGGCCTGGGCTTCCCCAAAGAGCGCCCACGCGGTGGGCCGGTGGTGGCGCTCAGTGTCCCGGTCCTGGATCTCGTCGTGGACGAGAGAGAAGTTGTGCACCAGCTCGAGGGCGACTGCGCCCGGGATTGCGTCCTCCGCTTTGCCACCAAGCGCTTCCGCGGCAAGCAGGCACAGCGCGGGCCGGATTCGCTTCCCGCCCGTCTCGGAAGGGCGTCCGTCCGGGTCCTCCCACCCCATCACGTAACGCGCAGCCTGGGTCAGCGGTGAGTCACCTTCAGGGATCGAGTCCTGGAGCGCGAGCTCGATGGTTGGCCGGTAGCGGGCCAGGGCCGCGGGGACCGCGGAGGAATCCATCTCCGGGTCGTTCAGGCCGAGGCCGGCGCGGGTGGGCGGTCTTCAACCGTGGCCGGGCGGTTGCGGAGTCCCAGGAGCCGGACAGCCTCCCGCGCGATTCCCTCGCCATCGAGATGGTAGATGTGCCGGAACGTCTTCTGTGGGCCATGGTCGACGATCTGGTCCGGCATCGTCAGGGCGCCCAGCCATGCGGATGCCAGGCCGTGGTCGCCGAGTAACTCCAGCACTGCATCGCCGAAGCCCCCGGCGCGCACGTTCTCTTCGGCCGTGAGGACGGCGGCGGTCTCGCGGGCCGCCGCCAGGATCAGCCGCTCGTCGAGCGGTTTCGCGAAGCGCGCGTTGATGACCCGGGCGCTGATGCCTTCCGCCGCCAGCAGCTCGGCAGCCACGGTGCACTCGTACACCGGCGTTCCGAACCCGATCAGCGTCACGTCAGTGCCATCGCGGAGAACCTCTCCCGCGCCAATGGGGATGGCTCGCATGGGCTGGTCTATCGGCGCCCCCGGTCCCGCGCCGCGGGGGTAGCGCACGGCGAATGGGCCGTTGTGCTGTACTCCGGTGTAGAGCAGATCCCTGAGCTCGGCTTCGTCCTTCGGTGCGCTCACCACCATGTTCGGCAGGCAGCGGAGGTAGCTGATGTCGATGAAGCCCTGGTGCGTCTTGCCGTCGTCGCCCACGAACCCTGCCCGGTCCATCGCGAAGACCACGGGAAGGTCCTGCACGACCACATCGTGGACCACCTGGTCGTAGCCGCGCTGCAGGAAGGTCGAGTAAATCGCGCAGATGGGCCGCATGCCCTGGGTCGCGAGGCCGGCCGCGAATGTCACGGCGTGCTGCTCGGCGATGGCCACGTCGAACACCCTGTCGGGATGCTTCTGGTGGACCGGGGCGAGGCCCGTCCCTTCTAGCATGGCCGCGGTCACCGCGACCACGCGCGGGTCGGCCTCGATGAGTTCTTGAGTCGCCCGCGCGAACACCTGGCTGTAGGTCGGAAGCGGCGTGCCGCCGCCCGCCGATGGTCGCTTCATCCAGTACGTACCGCTGTGGCTCTTGATCGGGTCGGCGGCAGCCTCTGGGATCCCGTGGCCCTTTTCCGTCAGGATGTGCAACAGGACGGGCTTCTCCCGGACCTGCTTCACCGCCGCCAGGGCCGACTCAAGCTCCCGGACGTTGTGCCCGTCGATCGGGCCGTAGTACTCAAACCCGAACTGCTCCCAGAAGCTGGCGGGCACCACCATGTCGCGCATGCTGGCCTTCACCCGCTTGGCCGTGGCCCAGGCCTGCCGGCCCAGCGGAAGGTGCTCCACCACCTCGCCCAGTTCACGCTTCGCCGTGCGGTACGTGGGGTCGAGCCGCAGCTTGTTGATGTTCCGGCTGAGGGCCCCGACGTTGGGCGAAATGGAGATCCCGTTGTCGTTCAGGATGACGATGAGGTGAGTGCCCAGGTGGCCCGCGTGGTTCATCGCTTCGAGGGCCATCCCTGCCGTCATCGCACCATCCCCGATGACCGCGATCACATCGTGCTCTTCCCGCTTCAGGTCCCTCGCCACAGCCATGCCAACAGCGGCGCTGATGGAGGTGCCGGCATGCCCCGCACCGAACTGGTCATGTTCGCTTTCGTTCCGGTCCGCGAATCCGGACAGGCCCTGGAACTGCCGGATGGTTTGCATCCGCTCCCGCCGGCCGGTGACCATCTTGTGGACATAAATCTGGTGACTCACGTCCCACAAGATCTTGTCCCGCGGACTTTCGAACGCGCGGTGTAGTGCCAGCGAAAGCTCAACAACGCCAAGGTTGGATGCCAGGTGCCCGCCGCCCCCGATGCAGTCGACCGTCTCAACCAGCGCCGCGCGAATCTCGGAGGCGAGCGCCTGGAGTTCGGTCTGCGAAAGGGAACGGAGATCCTCGGGAGAATCAATCCGGTCGAGTAGGCTGACCAATACCGCGCTCCTTCGTAACCCAGTCTCCGCCCGCCTCGCCTGGGGCGCAGTGTGGTCGCTTACCCCGGGTCGGTGCGGGGCTCGCGAGCGCCGTGGTGGCACCTCGACGAAACGTAGCCCCTGGGTCGACGCCGGTCAAAGAACCGAGCCCAGTGCCTTTACATGTAATGTCCGCCGTTGATGTCGATGGCGGCGCCGGTGATCCAGAGCCCCTCCGTGCAGAGGAACCGGATCAGCGCCGCCACTTCTTCCGGCTGCCCGAAGCGGCCGAGGGGGATGTTTGCCAGGAGCGCGTTCCTGGGCTCCTCGGGCACACCCGCCAGCATGTCGGTCTCGATGAATCCCGGGCAGACCGCGTTAACGGTGATGTTCTGGCGCGCAAGCTCCCTCGCAGCGGCCTTGCTGAAGCCGATCATGCCCGCCTTCGCCGCCGCGTAGTTCGACTGCCCGATGTTCCCCATTCGCCCGATGATCGAGGACATGTTGACGATCTGGCCGCCTGCGGTCATGAACGGGATGGCCGCGCTTGTGCAGTAGTACATGCTGCTGAGGTCCGTCGAGATGACTTCGTCCCACTCCGCATCCGTCATCCGCTTCAATGTCCGGTCGCGGTTGATGCCGGCGTTGTTCACGAGAATGTTGACGACGCCGCCGAACTTTTCGGCCGACTGCTCTACGAACGCGCGTGCCTGCCCCGCTTGCGAGACATCGGCCTGGATGGTGAACGCCCCGTTGCCTAGCACCCCGCAGAGCTCCTCGGCCTGGTCCTTGCTCTGGTTGTAGTTCACCGCCACCATCGCCCCGTGCTTCGCAAGTTCTTCGGCGACGGAGCGGCCGATACCCCGGGACGCGCCCGTCACGATTGCTGTCTTGCCCTCGAGCAGCTTCATCCATCACTCTCCTCTCACGCAGCCGTCCATCTCACAGGGGGCCGCCGGGTTGTATACAGGCGCCAGCCTACGCGGGGCCTCCTATAGGTGCCACCGCTGAGCATCGAAGGGAACGATTGGGCTAGGCTATACCTCGATGGCTTCCGGCCGCGCCGAAACGACGGCGCCCAAAGGCTTCAGGTGCAACTCGAACGTCGCACCCTTGCCCGGCTCCGATCGGAGCGTGACGGAACCTCCCTGCGCCTCCATGAGCTCGCGCACGATCGCCAGCCCCAGGCCGCTCCCGCCGGCCTGGCGGCTCCTGCCCTTGTCCATCCGGTAGAAGCGGTTGAATACCTTCTCCTGCGACTCCGGAGGGATGCCAGGACCCGTGTCCGTCACCGCCACGGAGGCTCCGCCGCTTGCAGAGGCGACCACTACCGTCACCTTCGAGCGCGGAGTCGAATCGGGGCTCCACTCCGCCGATGGCTCGGAAGAGTACTTGATTCCGTTGTCCACGAGGTTCACGAGGCAGCGGTACAGCAGATCCCCGTTCGCTTCCACCCACACCTCGTCCTCGCCACTAACCACAAGCTCCACCCGCCGGGCGGCAGCGAGCGGCGCCATCTCCTTCGCCACCTCACGAGCCAGCGCCAGTGCATCCACTGGCTCCGTTTCCAACGGCTCGTCTTCGTTCCGCGTAAGCAGGAGCAGGTCCTCGCTCAGCCGCGTCAGGCGCTCGGTTTGCGTCTTGATGGTGTCCAGCAGCGCCCGGTACTCGTCCGGGCTCATGTCCGGGTCCATCTCCGCGACTTCGATGTTGGTTCGGATGGCGGTTAGTGGTGTCCGGAGCTCGTGAGAGGCGTCCTGCACGAACTGGCGCTGCTTATCGAAGGAGGCCTCCAGCCTCGCGATCATCGAGTCGAACGTGTCCGCCAGGGCCTTGAGTTCGTCGTCGGGGCCTTCGTAGTTGATCCGCTGGTTCAGGTTCGTGGCGCTGATCGCTGAGGCCACCTCGGTGATATCCCGCACCGGCCGCAGCATCATGCCTGAGAGGATCCACCCTCCAGCTCCGGAAGCAAGGGCGAGCCCGACCACCGAGACGATCGACCAGTTCCGCAGCCGGTCCAGGTTGTAAGCGTTCAGCTCCGCCTCGGTTTCCTGGAGGATGAGACGAGTCGTGAGTACCGGCTCAAAGTCCCCTACGGCGCCTCCCGGCCCGGGGACGGGGCGCATCTGCCACTCGTTCACCTGGCGCCCCCGGAACACGGTCGGCGCTTCGGCCTGGTCGATCCGCAGAGCAACATTCAGGGCGACGACGAACGCGAGCCCGAACACCAGGAGGAGCGACGAGTACCAGACGGTGAGCCGGAACCGGATTGTGTTGTAGAAGGACGGCCGGAGCTTAGAGGACGTAGCCCTTCCCCCTTATCGTCTCGATGAGCTGGTCGGAGAACCCCTCGTTGATCTTGCGCCGCAGGTTGTTCATGTGCACTTTGACCGTCTGCGTGAAGGGGTTGGCATGCTCGTCCCAGATGTGTTCGAGCAACTCCTCCTGGGGCACGGCCCGGTTCTCGTTCCGGGCGAGGTAGTAGAGCAGAGCGAACTCCTTGGGGGTCAGGTGGATGTCCTGCCCCTCGCGCTTCGCCCGGTTGGTGTTTGGATCGAGCTCAAGGCCGCGAGTGTTGAGCACCGGCTCGCGGATGCTGCCTTCGCGGCGGGTGACAGCGCGGATCCGGGCCGCGAGTTCGCTAAACGCGAACGGCTTCACAAGGTAGTCGTCTGCCCCTTCGTCCAGCCCCTCCACCCGCTCTCGAATCGAGCTGCGAGCAGTCAACATAATGATTCCGCCGTTGTAGCGATCCTCGCGCAGTCGCCGGCAGACCTCGATGCCGTCCAATCGCGGCAGATTCAGATCCAGGCAGATGACGTCGTAGTTGTTTACCGAGGCCTTCTCGAGGGCCTCCGAGCCGTCGAACGCCACGTCGACTGCGTAGCCCAGCTTGATCAGCCCACGTTCGATCGCCGTCGCGATCGGCTCTTCATCTTCCACGACCAGGATGCGCATAGGGACGTTCTCCGAGTTTCAGTAGATCCAGAGTACGCCCGCATCCCTCGAAGTGAAGGTAAAGATGACGTGGCCCGTTCCTAGGCCCTCGCCTCCAGCTTCGGTGGCTCAACTTCCACTGCCCTGTGGGTTACGTACTTCCGCGTGCGCTCCTCCATCCCTCCCGCGTTCAACTGGCCAATCAGGAACTCGAACTTCGACTGCAGGTCCTTGCCAAGTTGCTCACGAATGTCGGCAGGCAGGTCCCACGTCTGTTGCTTGAATGGACCCCAGGCCTTCTTCCGGGTCTTGTAGAAGAACTGGATGTCTGTCTCGCCTTCTTTCGCCTCGTCCGCGAGGGTGGCTCGCGCCCAGTCCCGCATCTCCTGCAGGAGATCGGAGGGGAAGCTGGTGTGGTCCATCAACAGATTCTGGAAGCCGGTTGCGAGATGGATCTCCGCCGTCTCTACCTCCGGGAAGCGATTGAAAAGCTCGTCCGGCAGGGTGCTCGCGCCATGCTGGACCGCACCCGCCATGCCATAGCGCTCGCGGGAAACGCGTGAGAGCTCCCGCAGCGTCTCGAAGTCGATGGCGACGCTGGCGATGGTCCCATCGGGCAACGGGACACCACCGTGGCTTGTCCCGGTCTGGACGCTGACCTTCGATATCCCAACGAAGTCCGGGCCAACGATGTCACGGAAGCCGTCCACGTACTCGGTGAGCTCCTCAACGGTACTGTTGTCCTTGCCGACTTCACCGATTTCGCCACCAATCGAGACCTCCACGCCCTCAGGCTCGAGCTCTCGCACCAGCCGGGCAAGCCGGGCTGTCAGCTGGGAGTTCGGGCGCTGCTGATCGCGCGTGGCGTGGAAGCTCAGGTCGACCAGGGTCGAGGCGTCGATGTCGATGCAGTAGAACTGCGCGGCGATGGCGTCGCGGATCAGCTGCTCGAGCGCTTGGGCCTCACCCTCCGGGTCCGTGGCGAACTTCCTGGCGTTCGCCTGGAAGTGGTCCCCCTGGATGAACACCGGGCCGTGGTAGTCCTCCGCGATGGCCGCGGCGAGGACCACCGCTGCGATCTCGGCTGGTTCCTGGAACGTGTAGCCCATCTCAGAGCGGGCCAGCTCGAACACGGTGGCGGCGGCCCCGGTGGACTTCATTGCCCGGAAGAGCGCGCGGGCCATGTCATAAGCCATTCCCCGGATGTTCACGGCTGGCACCGTGAAGCCGCGCACTTCGCCCCTTCCTCGTGCGGCGTAAAGCCCCGCAATGGACGACGACACCGCTCCTAACTCGGCGGCTGCCGCGTGGATTACATAACGGGCAAGCCGTTGCTCGTCCGCCGTCCCGAAGACCGCGAGTCGCACCACATCGTCGATTTGTGCGCGGACAGCGTTCGCGTCTTTGAGCCGCGGGCGCTGCGAAGAGGTGTCCAGAACCGAAGAGAGGGAGCTGCTCATGGGACGCAGTTTACACTTCCGAGTCAAGGCGCAGGTTCCGGCTGGCCTTGTCGGAGGACATAAAGAAGCCCCGGGCACTGAACCCGGGGCTTCTTTGTACGTTGGAATTGGTAGTCCGGTCTACGCGGCGACGGAGGTCTCGACCCGGTCGCGGCGGCTGGAGCGACGCTCGAGCATATAGCCGAACCCGCGGACGTTCACAATGTAGTCCGGCTCACTCGGGTCGATCTCAAGCTTGCGGCGGATTCGCCGGATGTAGACCTTCACGATCTCCTGTGCTTCGCGCTCTGAATAGGTGTAGTCCTGGACTGCCCGGAGCATCTCGACTGGACTCACCACCTTGCCGGCGTTGCGGGCGAGATAAGCGAGAATCTTGAACTCCGTGGGGGTCAACGGAAGCAGCTGGTCGTCCCGGGAAGCCTGGCAGCGGTCGAAGTCCAGCGAGAGGTCTCGGACCGTGATCGTGCCCTGCCCCTCGTCCACGGGGCTAGCCGTCTGCTGACGCCGCACCAGAGCCGCGACCTGGGACGAGAAAATCTCAACGCCGTCGGTGTCCCGGAGGCAGACATCGCCGCCGGCTTCCAGCGCGCTCGCGAAGCCGTGGTTGTGGGGCCCAGGAGCGAGCACAATCACCGCCGCCCGGGTCTTGCTCGAGAGCAGACGAACGAGCTGGATGTCTTCTTCCTGGCGGGGATCCACCGCGAGGACCACGAGGTCGGGATTGAATGACGCGAGGAGCCGTTCGGTCTCGCGGTCGTGCGGCCTTTCAGTTGTAGTGAAGCCGTTGTGGGCGAGCGCCGGCAGCACATCGGACGCCCGGTACTCCCGAGTGTGCGTCACAAATGCGACGGAGTTCCGGTACCCCTCGTCGTAGCGTTCTGGCATTGGTTAACCCCTCGTCGGTCGCATCGGCTCAGTCCGAAGCAGTCGATTGGTGCCGGTTCGACCAGCCGCCTGGCCAGCCCTCCGTGCAAGTTCTCTTCATTCATATGTTCGGCAGGTTCTAGAGGTGTAATAGGGTTGCCCGCCGGTTGTTCTTGCAATCCCTGTCACCTGCCGGATACCAGCCCGGCCGTCCGGAAGTGCGACGGCCGGGTGGAGACCCGGCCGTGTGGCAGTCAGAGCGCTTCACGGCCCCGCTCAGGCGGCGTTCCGCAGCAGCGCCCGACGGAGACGCTTCACAGCCTGGGAATGGAGCTGGCTAACACGCGTCTCCGAAACCGAGAGCACGCCAGCGATCTCCTTCATGGTCAGATGCTCGACATAATAGAGCGACACAACGAGCTTCTCACGGTCCGGGAGGGCCCGGACTGCCGTGGCCAGGTCCTCGTAGAGTTCCGCCTCTTCGAAAGCGACGGTGAAGTCGAGGTCTTCATCGGCAGTCGGCATCTCCGCCGCCGGGAAGGAGTCCCCGGACTCGTCCTTCTCGAGTAGCCGGTCGAGAGAGACAGTCACCCAGCGCGAGTTCGTTAGCGCATCCCGGTACTGGGTCAACGTCATGCCCAGGTACTCTGAGGCCTCGACATCTGTTGGCGTCCTGCCCAGTTCGACCTGTAGTTCTGTCTGCGCCCTCTGCACCTCCCGTGCCTTCTGGCGCATGGTCCGGCTCAGCCGGTCCATCCGCCGGAACGCGTCGATGATGGAGCCACGGATGCGGCGTACTGCGTAGGCGTGAAAGTTGGTGCCTTTGGCCGGGTCGTAACGCCTTACAGCTTCGACCAGGCCGCAGGTGCCGTACCCGACGGCATCTTCGAATTCGAGGAGCCCCGGGATCTCCAGGGGCAGGGACCGTGCGACTCTGCGGACCAGTGGTGCGTATTGCATCACCAGGTGCTGCTGCTCTTCGACGGTCAGGGCTGAGGTGACGGTATCGCTCACCCGGATTTCCTCATCCGGGGTTGTGGACGGCCGTTGCATGATCTTCTGTTCTCCCCACGGTTGTCACCGCTCCACCCGGGTCCTCCGCCGGGATGTCGATGACTGTCACCGATTGTTCAGGTGGCCCGGGTGACAGAACAACGTAAGATCCGTGTCTCGTACGTAGCCGTTCAGTGACATGGCGGGACATAAGCAGGGGTTCCCCTGCTGTTGGAACCGGTACTCCGCATAACTGATATAGTGCGAAGTTACGACCCGACTGCGGTAAGCCATCCTTTCGACGGTTGCGCGGTCAGCCCCGTAGGCTGTATAGGCGGCGTCCCCGCCAACCCCTTTCCCCGGGATATCCCCAGTGCCAGAGCAGTACAGCGCCTCGGACAAACGCACCGGACTGGAAGTTGCGGTGACGGGCGAGTTCCCTCCCCATCACGACGACCGGATCCGGATCGCCCGCACCATGAATCTGTTCACCCGCTTGCTCTCGACCATCCTCGCGACCTCGGAGGACTCCATGCGACGTGAGCGGTTCGTGGCCATCGAGACTCAGCTCGAGATCGCTGACGCCCTCATTCGGGAGGACATGGACGAGGTGGGGAGGCTGCTGCGCGAGACGATGGCGAAGATGGGCATCACGCAGGAGCAGTTGGAGGAGATCGCTCGCCAGGTGATCGAACGCCTTGGTGGCGAGGAGGGTAACCCGCCGCCCGGAGATCAACCGCCACTCTGGCCCCCTGCCGAGGACCCACCCACAGCATGACAACCCCGGCACTCGTCCTTCAGATGCCGGGAGGAGGCATCGCTACCGGCAGCCCCGGGACTGAGCTCCGCACCATCGCCGGCCGCGGGGTGTGGCCGACTCCAAGCCCCGCGGGCGACCGCATCGCGATCTCGGTTCTCGAACCTCTCGGGGACCGCGTTGCCAGCCACATCGACCTCTACGCAACCGACGGGACGTACCTGAGGCTGCTCCATCAGATCCCGCCGGGGGTGGTGCCAGTCATCGCGCCGCGCGTCCCCCACTATCTGTACTGGTCCCCTGACGGCTCCCGGTTATGTTATGTAGTCCAGACCGAGCAAGCGCTGGGGCTGTTCGTTTGCGACCCTACGGGCCTCCTGCTGGCCAACCGCGTCGTCGCCGGGGCGCCGCTGTTTGCGGCGTGGGCCCCGGGCTCCGACCGCCTCGCGGTCCATGCCGGGACCGAGCTCCACCTCGTAACCCTTTCCCCTGACGGCGAGGCGGTCACGCAGGTCACCGAACTGGCGGTAGGATTCCGAACGCCTTGCTTCTCCGAGGACGGGACCACCCTCTACTTCGCGACCGCCCGCTCCCCGGGTGTGGTTCTCCAGGCCACCGGGGGGACCGGTGAGTCGGCGGACGAACTCGGCACGTTTGCCGGGGGTGTCGCGCTCGCGCGGCGACCGATGAGCGCCCAGCTCAGCATCTCGCTCACCAGAGCGCCGGACTCCGGGGCCTTCGATGCGCTCTACCTGCTCGACCCCGCGTCCGGGAGTCGCACCGAGGTAGCCCGAGGGCCGTTCGTCGCCTCGTTCTGGGCACCGACGGGAGACCAGGTTGCCCTCGTAGTGCCCGCTCAAACGGGCGATGGCCGGTACTCGCTCCAGGTCCACGCACCCGACGGCAAGCCCGTAGCGGCGACAGAGGGCTTCTACCCCTCACCCGATTGGCGGCTCCTGCTCGGCTTCTTCGACCAGTACGGGCTGTCTCACTCTCCCTGGGCGCGAGACGGCTCTGCGGTCGTTGTTACCGGCCGGCTGGCGGGGGACGGAGTCCACGCCGCGATGGGAGACGCCAACCAGCGCGCGCTCACCTGGCGCCCCTCCCGCGGTGAGCGCTTCTCCGATGACCTCGAAGCCGACCTCGCGTTCTTCCTCGCCCGGCCAGAGTAAACACGGGGTAATCCACCAAATTGCTGGCGCGATTCGCCCGGCGCTACACTCGGTCTATCAAGGCGCCGCCCTCCGACCACGCGCCCCGCAGCACTACTGCCTAAAAGGACCTCCATGGAAACCTCGCCGACCGAGCCGCGCCCCTCCACGGCCGAATCTGCCTCCCGCTGGGCTGTAGTCGTCTTCCTTATGCTGGCCGTTGTCGCCCTCGCTTTCGGGCTGGGCTACGGTGTCAGCGAACTCCGGAACGACGACTCACCCGCGCCTGCCTCTGGCACACCTTCGGACGGCGATCCGGCTGGCAGCGGCGGCGATACTCTGGGCGCCGCTATCCTGGACGAGATCTACGAAATCCTCTCCACCTCTCACATCAACAAGGACATCCTCGACCCGAGCACGTTCCGCCAGGCAGCGATCGAAGGTGTCCTCAGCACTCTGAACGACCGCGAGACCCAGTACCTGACCCCCACTCAAGTGGCGCAGGGCGCGCTTGACCTCGCCTCGATCTACGAGGGCATCGGCGCCTCGGTCACAGATCGCAACGGCGTGGTCGAGATCGTCGCTCCCTTCCGTGATTCGCCCGCCGAGCTGGCCGGGCTACGTGCCGGCGATATCGTGCTCGCCGTTGACGGCGACCCGACCGACGGCTGGAGCTCGGCCCAGGCCGTGCAACGCATCCGCGGCCCCCAGGGGACGCCTGTGACTCTCCGGGTCCTCCACACCGACGGCACGACGGAGGAGATCACCATCATCCGCGGGGAAATCCCCATCCAGACGGTCTACCTCGAGCCCCGCCTGGAGGTGATCCCCGGCGAGAGTGGCGAAGACCTGGTCGATTCCGCCGGCGAAGTAGTAACCGACATCGCTTATGTGAACATCACCGACTTCCGCGAGCGCACGGCCATCGAGGTTCGAGAGTCCCTCCGCGACCTCGAGTCCCAGGGCTATCGCGGCCTCATTCTCGACCTCCGCTCCAACCCAGGCGGTCGTCTGGACACCACGATCCAGGCCACGGACGAATTCATGGAGAGCGGCCGCATCCTCTCCCAGATCAACGCCGACCGCGCCGAAACGATCTGGGACGCAGAGCGCGGTGGGGTTGCCACTAACATCCCCATCGTCGTACTCCTTGATGGCGGCAGCGCCAGCGGCTCGGAGGTGATGGCAGCAGCGCTGCGAGATAACGGCAGGGCCACCATCATTGGCACCCGGAGCTACGGGAAGGGCACGGTGAACCAGCTTCGCGAGCTCACGAGTTGCGGCATCCCCGGTCAGTGCGGGGCGCTCTACATCTCGATCGGCGAGTGGCTCACGCCCAACGGGGAGCGCATCGAAGGCATCGGCATCTTCCCGGACATCGAACTCCCGATGACCCAGGACGACTACATCGAGCACGGCGACATCCAGCTGTTCCGAGCCATCGAAGTGCTCCGTGGCACGGCCGTCAGTTTGCCGTAGTACACTCGAAAGTACTCCGTCACCCGGCCCCGCCCAGCAGCGGGGCCGTCCCGTGTAACAGATGTCCAGCGCCACCATCGCCGTCAATCGCCGTGCCAGGCACGATTACGAGATCCTCCAACGCTTCGAGGCTGGCATCGTGCTGACCGGCAGCGAGATCAAGTCAGTCCGTGACCATAAGGTCCAGCTCCAGGGTGCGTACGCCCGCATCAGGGAAGGCGAACTCTGGCTCCACGATGTCCACATCGCCCCGTACAAGAACGCCGGCTACACCCCCCAGGCCCCGGACCGCGACCGCAAACTCCTGCTCCACCGCAAAGAGCTGAATCGTATAGAGCACCTGCTTGGAGAGAAGAACCTCTCCCTCATCCCGCTCTCGGTTTACCTGAAGCGAGGGAAGGCCAAGGTGGAGCTGGGCGTGGCTCGTGGGCTCAAACGTTATGACAAGCGCCAGAAGCTACGGGAACGCGACGAGACCCGCCGCATGGCCCAGGCCGTCAAGCGCGCGGTCTGAACGCAGGCGAACGCCTGTGCTATGATTGTCCTACGGCGCCAGCGCGCCCCGAAATGGGGACGAAAGGATTCGACAGGAGCGTAGGTAGCCGGATAGCAGGCCGAGGTTGGCTGTCACCCTCGTAAATCAGGCGGCCGAAAAACAAACGGCACTAATCGCCAACTCGCTCTCGCTGCTTAACCAGTGAGACGTCCTCCGGCTCCCTCTCCCTGGTGGGGAACCGGAAGGGCGTTACCAATGCCAGGGTGCTGTGACGCTACGCCGATAGACGCCACCTAAGATCATCGGCTGGCCGACCCATGTGAGGACCACCATCAAAAGGGGCCGGCGAGAACCTGATCGGTGGGAAAGCCTGTAGGATAATCCGGAGCTGAAGTTCACTGGACCGGGAGTTCGACTCTCCCGCGTCTCCACCACTTTCAGATTCAGGATCGGCTCGATCCAGCGTTTTGACCCCAATTTTGACCCACTATCCGCCCGACGGGGTCCCGACCGAGCAGATGGACATCCCGCCTCAGGTTTCCAGCGGGTGCGGGTCATGGAAATCTCACCGACCCGGTGGCCACGGATTAGGCAGTCCGTCGCAAGAATCCCTTTCATCCCGCCTGGCCGTCTGAAGCCGCCCCCTCAAGCTGCTTCAGTAGGTGATCCAGCGTGGCCAGTGCGTCGTCGAAGGTCCCCGGCGGGCACTGCGCGCGCCAGCGCTCCTCCAGCCCCTCGATGCCTGCTGCTGCGGCATCGAGCAGCCGGCGTCCCCGGGTCGTCGGCGTAATCAGTTTCGCGCGCCCGTCCGCCGGATCCGGCAGGCGCTCGAGGTACCCCAGCGCTTCGAGTTCGTTCACCAGCTCTGAGCACGCCGCAAGGCTGAGCATGGCCTTGCCCGCGAGCTCGGTCAGGCGGATGCCGTTCGTCCCGACGATGTTGCCGATGACGTGCAGGTGCGGGAACCGGAGCTCCGGGACCCGTGGCTGATCCGCCATCAAGACCTCGGTCCGCATGCGGTGGAGGAGGCGGACGAGCAACTGTCCGACGGGAAGACGATCACGATGCGGTTGGGAGCTTGACGTTGTCATGGAAGAGGATGATACTTCGGTTACCGAAACTTCGGCTACCGAAGTATCTTGGCCAGGCAGGTATCCCGATGATCGAAGTCAACAACGTTACCAAGCGCTACGGCGATACCCTCGCCGTCGACCGCCTGTCCTTCACCGTGAAGCCAGGGCTGGTCACAGGGTTCCTGGGCCCCAATGGGGCCGGGAAGACCACAACCATGCGGATGATCCTGGGGCTCGATTCCCCCACCAGCGGGACCGTGACCGTGAACGGCCGCCCCTACCGGGACCTCCCCGCCCCCATGCACCAGGTGGGGGCATTGCTCGATGCGAACGCGGTCGATGGGGGACGCACCGCATACAACCACCTCCTCTGGCTCGCTCATGCGGGAGGTGTGCCTCGGCGGCGGGTCAGTGAAGTCCTCGAGCTGCTGGGACTTAGCGATGTCGCAGGAAAGCGAGTCGGCGGGTTTTCGCTCGGGATGTACCAGCGCCTCGGGATCGCCGCCTCCCTGCTTGGTGACCCCCAGGTGCTCCTTTTCGACGAGCCGGTAAACGGGCTTGACCCCGAAGGTGTCCGCTGGATCCGATCGCTCCTGCAGGGTCTTGCCGCCGAGGGGCGCACGATCTTCCTGTCCAGCCACCTCATGAGCGAGATGGAAGCGACAGCGGACCATATCCTCGTCATTGGCCGCGGCAGGCTCATCGCCGACGCGACCATCGACGAGCTCACCCGGCGCAGCACCAGCAGCCATGTCCGTGTCGTCGCGCCGCAGGCTCGCTGTCTTGCCCAGCTGCTCGAAGGTGCCGGCGCGACGGTCATCAGTGGCGACGGCTCCCTCACCGTGACCGGTATGGAAGCGGCACGTGTCGGCCGCCTGGCCGCGCAGCACGGGGTCGAACTGCATGAGCTAACACCGCGGCGAGCGAGCCTGGAAGCCGCCTTCATGGAACTGACGGGGGGCAGCCTGGACTACGAGGCCATCGCGCCCCTTCCAACGATAAGCACCGGCGTGGCCCGGGAGCTCGCAACAACGGAGGTTCGATCATGACGGCGCGAACGATAACAGCAGCGGCAATCCCAACAGCCACGAGGCGACCGGCGGAGCCGAGCCTGCGGGACACGCTTATGTCGGAGTGGGTCAAGCTGACCACGCTTCGGTCGACCTACATCATGCTGGGCCTTGGCCTCGCGCTCTCCATCGCGACGACAGCGCTCGCGAGCGTGGCAATGGGGAGCATCCGCGATGAGTGGCCCGCAGACTTCGACCCGATGATCTTCTCGATGGTCGGCAACATCTTCGCGCTAATCATCTTTTCGGTCTTTGGTGTGCTGGCCCTGACGCGCGAGTACTCCAGCGGGATGATGCGGCTCACCCTGGCCGCCTCGCCGCAGCGATGGCGCGTGCTGACGGCGAAACTCATGCTGGTCGCCGGCATCACCCTCGTGCTGGGTATCGCTACAACCGTCGGCATGTCCCTTGTGGCACGGGTAATCCTCGGGGCGTATGGGCTTCCGGTGGCGGGCATTGGTGACGCCGACGAGATGCGCCTGGTCCTCGGACTCGGTGCCGTAATGCCGTTCTTCCCGGTGGTGGGCCTCGCGCTTGGCGTGTTGTTGCGCAGTACTGCCGGGGCGATCACAACCGTCCTCGGACTCCTCTGGCTGCCGGTGATCCTGGGGGAGATGGTCCCGCTCTGGTGGCAGCAGAACGTGATCAGCTACCTCCCGGGCAGCGCCCTGGACAGCTTCACCATCGCCCATGTCGTCGACTCACCAACTCACCTCGATCCAGTGGTCGGTGCGGCTGTCGCTGCGATATGGCTCGCGGGCATTCTGGCAGCTGCATGGTTCGCCTTCACGCGGAGGGACGCCTGAGGCGAACCGCTCGTACGGAGCGTCTTCGAGGACGGGGGCGAGTATGAGCTCAAGGGTTTGCCGAACACCTGGCAACTGTTCGCCGTCACAAACTGAGTGCGCGCAGGAAAGCGCATCCGTGGTAGGCCCGGCCTTCTCTAGCAGGATGGACGCCGCGCTGTGGCGTAGTTCGTGGATCCGTATCGGAGGCAACCCGGCCCCCGACCGCTTCCCGAGGTGCCTCCGGATACTTGCGCTCCGCTGTAAAACGTCCTATAACACATTCGCGTAGCCTCTGCCCCGGGAATGCTCGCGGCGGAGTGTTGCGACGACAGGCTTCCAGCCGGGAAGGATGGCCTATCCGGCGGGCCTCTTGGGCGTGGCTTTGTGAACAGATTCGCCGGCGCCGGTCTTGCTCTCTTCCTTGCGTTGCTGGTTAGCGCCCTCCCCCAGGCTGGCTCCGTCGAGGCCCGGCCCGCGGGCCCCGAGGTTGTCGCGGGCCGCTACATCGTCATCCTCCAGCCCGGGGTCGATCCGTCGAGCTTCGCGGCCGGCCACGGCGCGCGGCCGGATCACAGCTACCAGCACGCCTTGAACGGCTTCGCCGGTCCGCTCTCTCACCGGCAACTGACCGCCCTCAGCCTCGACCAGCGGGTACTGTCCATCGAACAGGACCAGGTCGTACGGCTGGCCGCTCAGGACCTCCCCACCGGGATCAGCCGCATCTTCGCGCCCGGAAACGGCAACATCGGCATCAACGGCGTGGACGACTACAGGATCGACGCCGACGTTGCCGTGATCGATACGGGCATCGACCTCAACCACCCGGACCTCAACGTGGTAGCAAGTACCAACTGCTCGGGCGGCGGCCCTTTCAAGCAGAGTTGCGGCAGCGGCGGGAACGACGACAACGGCCACGGGACGCACGTGGCGGGCACGATCGGGGCGCTCGACAACGGCATCGGGGTAGTCGGCGTTGCCCCGGGCGTCCGGCTCTGGGCCGTGAAGGTGCTGAACAGCAACGGCAGCGGCTATATGTCCTGGATCGTCGCGGGCATCGACTACGTCACGGCTAATGCCGACAAGATCGAAGTGGCCAACATGAGCCTGGGCTGCGAATGCTCGAGTGCGGCGATGGATACGGCGATCGCCAACTCGGTGGCGAAAGGCGTGGTCTATGTGGTGGCGGCGGGGAACAGCAACAAAGACGCCACTACGTTCAGCCCGGCCAACCACCCGGACGTTATCGCCGTCTCGGCCCTTGCCGACTTTGACGGTGTCCCGGGCGGTCTCGGCTCGCCAACCTGCCGGGCGGATGAGGACGACACGCTGGCCAACTTCAGCAACTTTGGGAGCAAGGTGAAGCTGGCTGCTCCGGGAGTGTGCATCCTTTCCACGATCCCTGGCGGGTACGCCACCTTCAGCGGCACGAGCATGGCCTCGCCGCATGTGGCCGGCGCGGCCGCGCTCCTTGCAAGCATCAGCAAGCCAACCGGCAAGCCCGGCGTGCAGGCGCTCGCCCAGACGCTCATCACGAACGGCAACTCGAATTGGCACGACGACTCGGGTGATGGCATCAAGGAACCGCTGCTCGACGTCAGCAACACGGCCGTCTTCAATCCGGTGAAAGTGGCCGGCAGTGGCGGAGGGGGAACGACCGATTCCCCGCCCGCTGTGAGCATGACCAGTCCCGCGGGGGGCAGCACCGTCTCCGGGACGATCCTCGTGACCGCGGACGCAAGCGACGATCACGGCGTGACCCAGGTCGAGTTTCTGGTCAACGGCGTGGTGATCGGCACAGACACGGTTGGCAGCGGCGGCTGGTCCGTCAGTTGGGATACCACGACTGTCCCGGACGGCGCTCACATCCTCACAGCCCGCGCTACCGACACCATCGGCCAGACAACCACAAGCAGCGGCTTGTCCGTCACCGTTGCCAACTCGAGCGAGGGGGGCGGCGATGATCCTCCGCCGAGTGGCGACCCACTACTCATGTCCGCCACCCTGAGCGGTTCGTCCACCAGTACGGGCTCCAACTGGATAGCGGAGGCGACAATCACCGTGACCGGCGGCGACGATGCGCTGTTGGTCGGCGTCGTGGTTTCCGGCACGTGGACCTGGAATGGAAACAGTGCGACCGCCTCCTGTGAGACGGGGAGCAGCGGGACGTGCGCAGTGAGCCTGGTCCTGCATAAGCGCTTTGGCTCGGCCGCGTTCGAGGTGACAGGCGTCGTGCTCAGCGGCTACACGTACGACGGGACTCACCCTTCGATCGTGATCAGTAAGCCTTAGTCCGCCACTCGTCTCGAGGCGGTCGGCCCCCGTCGAGGAAGCCCTGGAAGCTCCCTGGAGATGCTTCGCCTCTCGGCGTCCCCATCGATGCACCGGTCGCCCACGGCCGCGAGCTTAGCTCTGGCGCTCCGGGACGGACGCTCGAACTCAGGGCCTTTCGTTCATCCAGGTGATCTGGGCACTGAGACACCCTAGACTCGCCAGATGCCGTACGCCCCGATCAACGCAGCCCGCATCTACTACCAGCAGGAGGGCAAAGGCCCGGATGTCGTCTTCTTGCACGGCGCCGGCGGAAACCACCTCTCGTGGTGGCAGCAGATGAGCGCGTTCGCTAGCGCAGGCTTCCGGTGCACGGCGTGGGACGCACGCGGCTACGGCGAAAGCGACGACTATGACGGGCCGCTGTCCTTTGCCGACTTTTCGCACGACCTGGCGCGCGTGCTCGACCATTTCGGCGCCGCCAACGCGCATGTCGTCGGATTGTCGATGGGTGGGCGCATCGCCATGGAATTCGCCGATCTCCATCCCCACCGTCTGCTCACGCTGACCTTGTGCGATACCCATAGCGGGTTCTCCAGGATGCCCGAGGACAAACGGCGCGAATTCGTGC